>CALZQA010000043.1 GCA_945828315.1 uncultured bacterium
ATAGCGTAGCGTCTCGTGGGCTCGGAGATGTGTATAAGAGACAGAGATAAAGGAGTATAGCAATGGATATAGGGATCATATTCGGGCAGATGTTGGTGTTGCTTACAATGATGCTGACGGGAGCATTTGTCTATAAAAAGAAATGGCTGGGGGAGGAGGGCACCGCAAATATTTCAAAGCTGGTAGTAAATGTATTTAACCCCTTGCTGGTGATCGGCGGTGTGCTTGGTGACACGGATGCCATCAGTCGGGAAAAGATCATAGGAAATCTGCAGCTGGTCGTGCTTTATTATATCATTGCGGTGGTGTTTGGCATTTTGCTGGCATGGGTGCTGCGCCCGCCGAAAAATCTGAAAAGTATCTACGTTCTGATGGCAACGTTTTCCAATCTGGGATTTATGGGCATTCCGGTGGCGAAGAGTCTGTATGGCAGTGAGGGCGTAGTCTATGTCGCTTTCTACATTCTTTTGTACAATGTGATCGTGTATACCTACGGTATGGCGTTGGCTCGGCGAGCGGCGCGGGAGAAAAGTGGTATAACGCACGCGGAGAAAGTGCCGTTTGCAGTTTCCCTGAAGCGTATGATTAATCCGGGAGTTGTGGCGGCATTGCTGGCACTCATCCTTTTTTCGACCGGTATCAAGATGCCTGCGCCGGTCATTTCGCTCTGTGAATACATGGGTGACACGACCATTCCATTGTCCATGATGATGATTGGTATCTCTATTGCGAAAGCTGATCTGAAGAGTTATCTGAAGGACGCGCGAATGTACGCATTTATCCTGCTGCGCATGGTAGCATTGCCGATCACTGTGGCATTGCTCATGCGGAATATGGGATTTGATACCGTCGTTTTCGGTGTGTTTATCATCGAGCTTGCAATGCCGATCGGCAGTATTATCGGACTCTTCGCGAAGGAGTGCGGCGCCGATGATGCCTATTGCATGAAGGGTACGGTACTCAGTACACTGGCATCGATCATTACGATACCGCTTGTCGGTCTGTTTTTATAGATGCCGCAATGCGAATGAAGAGAACAATGGCAGCACACCGGCTGTCATGAGGGGAAGGGAAGAATTGGTATATGGAGAAGATCGAATTGTGGAAGGATGCGTACCGCATCGGCAACGATGTGATCGATGAGCAACACGAGGAGCTGTTCCACCGGATTGAAAAGCTGCTGATGATGGCGCGCAGCGCTGATCTGGAGGAAAACCGAAAGCAGTGTGAGCATATGCTGGACTATCTGGTAGAATATACGGACTTTCATTTTAACTCAGAGGAAGCACTTCAAAACAGGAGAAATTATGTTGATTACGAGCCGCACAAGAAGATCCATCAGGAGTTTCGCAATACGGTGATGGTGTATCGCCAGCGTATCCGGGAGGATTTTTCGGCGGCGATGCTCAAGCGTTTTCTCGGCACACTGCTCACCTGGCTGACGGTGCATGTGCAAGGCTGTGATCAGAAGATCATGGGGAATGAGCCCATCGCGGAGCAGACGGAGCTCTCCGATGTGGAGGGCGTAGTCGGAAGCGTGATGCAAAGGCTGCTGACGAAGCTGTACGGGATAGAGATTACGGAGACGACCACCAGACGTTACGGGGCGGAGCTTCGGGGCAGCGTGATCATACGTGTTCTGCTGACGGGGGAAGATCAGCACATGCTGTTGTTCGGACTGTCGGAGCGGCTGTTGAAGATCCTCTACAATAAGATCAGCGGCCTTTTTATCCAGCAGGCCGGGTATCTGGATGAACTGGAGGAATCAGCACTGATCGAGCTGGGAGATATCATGGCATCCTACATCATGGGAGCGCTTATGAACCGGAAGATAACCGATTATACCTTTTCAGGCAGTCTGTTCTTTTCCGGCTACAGCGAGAAGGAATTTAACACAGATCATGTGATCATTGACTCACAGACGAAGTATGGCACGCTGGAGGTGCTTTACTGTCGCCTGAAGTGACAGGAGGAAGAAAAAATGGGATTTTTTACAGAAAATGAAGTGGAAACCTTTGATTTCGGAGAGGCACATGTCGCGGAACTGCGCTTTGGACTGGGACCTTTTTACATGTTATTGGATAACGTGAAGATCCTGGAAAAAAACAGCTGTAACCGGGATGTGCGCACGATGCGAACAAACGGACTGACGTTCCGCATTATCGATCCGCAGATCGTGACAGTGATCGAAGATGGCTGCAAGATCTATAACGCAGATGGCGTATTGCAGCAGGAGATCCCTGACCGCGTGGTGGAACCGGAAGAATACGCAAAGGTGTGTGAGCAGCTGGAAGATGCTGTCATCTATGAGTTAAAAAAAGAGGACAATGTTTACGTGATCTCTATTGACGGCGAGGAGCATGCGTATACATTGAAGGTAAAAGGGCGCGGTGACAGCGAGGAATGGGACCGTTTCATGAACCTGGCAGAGATCTAATAAGCACGAATATTTTTCCTTTGTTTGCAGATAATAGTAGCACACTCAGAGCAAATGGAGGAAACTAGAAGCATGAAAGCAACAGGCATTGTCAGAAGAATAGATGATTTGGGCCGGGTGGTCGTACCAAAGGAGATCCGCCGGACGCTCCGGATCCGTGAGGGGGATCCGTTGGAAATTTTCACGGACCGCGAGGGTGAGATCATCTTAAAAAAGTATTCACCGATCGGGGAGTTGAGCCAGTTTGCGGGACAGTATGCGGAGGCGATGGCGCAGACGACCGGTCATCTGGTGTGTATTACAGACCGGGATCATGTGATCGCAGCTTCCGGTGCAGGGAAAAAAGAGTTTGAGGGCAAGCCGATCAGCCGCGAGCTGGATGAACTGATGGAGGACCGCGGGACGCTGGTGGCAAGCCGGGACGAAAACAATTTTATCAGGGTCACACTGGATGACAGCGGTGCGTATGTCACGCAGGCCATCAGTACGATCATCTGTGAGGGAGATGCCATTGGCGCGGTCATCCTGTATGACAAAAACGAGAAAAACCGAATGGGTGAGACGGAAAACCAGCTTGTACTGACCGCTGCGGGATTTTTGGGCAAGCAGATGGAGCAATAGCTTCGGAGGGAAGGTCTAAAATTTTTATAAAACCCCTCTTTTTTCTTTCTTTTTATCGTATAACTAAGTATAATAGGAAACGATATCAGAAAGAAAAAGGAGGGGATTTTTTATGGCAGATATTTATGTGGCAAGCGATCGCCGTTATGAAAAGATGGTATATAACCGCGTGGGTAACAGCGGTCTGAAATTTCCGGCAGTGTCGCTTGGCTTCTGGCATAACTTCGGAACAAAAGATAATTATGATAATATGAAGGCAATGTGCCACGCGGCATTTGACTGCGGCATTACGCAATTTGATTTGGCAAATAATTACGGACCCGTAAACGGCGCTGCCGAGGTAAACCTCGGACGCATTCTGAAAGAGGATTTCGCGCCCTACCGGGACGAGCTCATCTTGACCACAAAGGCAGGCTACGGCATGTGGGACGGTCCTTACGGCGACTGGGGCAGCAAAAAGTATCTGACCGCCAGCATTGACCAGAGTCTGAAGCGTCTGGGAGTGGACTATGTGGACATTTTCTATCACCACCGCATGGATCCGGAGACTCCGTTGGAGGAGACGATGGAAGCGCTGGCCCAGATCGTGCGCAGCGGAAAAGCATTGTATGCAGGAATCTCCAATTATAACAAAGAGTATACAGCGCGTGCCATTGAGATTATGAAGGAGCTGCACTGTCCGCTGATCGTAAATCAGAGACGATATTCTATTTTTGACCGGGGAATCGAGCAGGATGGAGTGAAAGCATACTGCAAAGAGGCAGGCATGGGAATTATTGCCTTCAGTCCGCTTGCACAGGGACTTCTCACAGACAAATACTTACATGGAATTCCGGCAGACAGCAGGATCGCCCGGGATCCCAGATTTTTACAGAAGAGTGCGCTCACACCGGAGCGGCTGGAACAGATCCGGGCGCTCAATGAGATCGCACAGGAGCGCGGGCAGACATTGGCGCAGATGGCTCTGTCATGGATCTTAAAAGATGATGAGGTATGTTCCGTTCTCATCGGGGCATCCAGACCGGAGCAGATCACAGAAAATGTCAAGATCGTGGAAAAATGTGAGTTTTCTGTTGAAGAACTCAATAAGATCGAGAAGATCAGCAACTAGAAAGTAGAAATTAAAAAGAGATTTAAGAAATTATGGCAAAATCAAAAAAGAAGAGTAATAAAAAACTGAAGGCGATCCTGATCTCACAGATCATTCTGCTGACACTCATTCTGGGTGCGCTGGCAGTTTATTTTTTCGGAGGCTATGCCAAGAAGATCAAGGAGCTGCGACTGGAGGCGGATCAGCTGGTCAGCAATTCTACCGAAGAGACCTTCCGGGCATCTCAGACCAGTGTGGTCTATGATGTGAATGGAAAAGAGATATCTGTCGTAAAAGGTGAAAAAGACAGTTACTATTTAACATATGATAACATACCGGAGGGTGTGAAAGCGGCAATTGTCAGCATTGAGGATAAGAAATTTTATAAGCATCGAGGTGTTGACTTCAAAGCAATCGTCCGCGCCGGAGTCGCAATGATCCGGAATCAGAAGATCACGCAGGGCGGCAGTACGATCACGCAGCAGCTGGCACGAACAGTCTTTCTTTCCAATGAGAAGACATGGGAGAGAAAGGTGGAAGAAATGTTTATTGCAGCAGGTCTGGAGAAACGTTACAGCAAGGAACAGATCCTGGAATTTTATCTGAATAACATTTACTTTGGCAACGGTTATTACGGGATTGAGGCAGCGGCCCGGGGCTATTTCAGCAAGAGTGTGAGTGAACTGGATCTGGCAGATCAGGCGCTGCTTTGTGGAATCCCGAATAACCCCACCATTTATGATCCGGTGGAAAATCCCGAGAATGCGGTTTCTCGTCGTGATCGTATCTTAAAGCAGATGTATGATGACGGCAAGATCCTGTGGGATACTTATGAGGAACAAACGCAGAAAACACTCACGTTAAAACGACCGAAACGGAAAAAATATGACTATGTAGAGACGTATACCTACTATTGTGCGACGCGTGCTCTTATGGAGCAGAATGGATTTGTTTTTCGGGATGAGTTTGCGGATCAGGCAGATCAGGAAGCATATGAGGCAGCCTATGATGAGATGTATGCAGATTGCCAGAAATCATTGTTTACCGGTGGATACCGGATCTATACATCCATCGACCTGAACATCCAGCAGGAGCTGCAGGATGCGATCGACAATGGTCTTTCGGATTTTACGGATACGACGGATGAGGGTGTTTATAAGCTCCAGTCTTCCGGCGTATGTATCGACAATGAGACCGGGCATGTGACAGCCATCGTGGGCGGCAGGAGTCAGGACTTTAACGGACACACTTTAAACCGCGCATACCAGAGCTTCCGCCAGCCGGGCAGTTCCATCAAACCGCTGATCGTTTATACGCCCCAGCTGGAGCGCGGCTATACGCCAGATTCGATCGTAAAGGATGAAAAATTTGAAGGCGGTCCTTCCAATTCCAACGGAAGATATTCCGGTAACATTACCCTGCGGTATGCAGTGGAGCAGTCCAAGAATACGATCGCCTGGAAGCTGTTTGACGAGTTGACACCGGCAGTCGGACTGCAATATTTAAAGGAAATGAATTTCGCGAAGCTGGATAAGCGGGACGAGGTTCCGGCAGTTGCACTGGGCGGTTTTACCTACGGAGTATCGGCAGTGGAGATGGCCAGCGGTTATGCGGCCATTGAAAATGACGGTATTTACCGGGAACCGACTTGTATCGAACGCATTGAGGGTGCAGACGGTACCGTGCTTTATGAGGCAGCAGAGAATTCCACGCAGGTCTACGAACAAAACGCCGCCCGCATGATGACAGACATCCTAAAGGGTGTCATGACGGTGGGAACGGCGCGTGGACTGGATCTCGGCGCGATGCCCTCTGCAGGAAAGACCGGAACAACAAATGACCATAAAGACGGATGGTTCTGTGGTTTTACCCGTTACTATACGACAGCTGTCTGGGTCGGGTATGATTCGCCGCAGGAAATGAAGGATCTTTCCGGAGCTACCTATCCGGGTCATATCTGGCAGGATTTTATGAAAAAACTCCATGAAGAAAAGGAACCACTGGATTTTATGCCGTACGTCAGCTATAATGATAGTATCCATGTAGCGGAGCCTGAACCGGAGGAAGTGCCGGAAGAAGAACCTGAAGAGGAGCCGGTAGAAGTTCCGGGAGAGGTGGCGGAGCCAGAAGAGCCCACGCAGCCGGAGACACCGATAGAAATACCGGGAGACACCGATTCCGATGATACACCGGAACCGGAAGAACCGCAGGTACCGGAAGAGCCGACGGAGCCTCAGGAGCCGGAAGAACCGGATGAAGGAGAAGGCGACGTGATCATAATTGACTGATAAGGAGAATGAGATGAAGACATACGGATTTGGCGTAGACATCGGAGGAACAACCGTAAAGCTGGGACTGTTCCGCACAGATGGAGAATTGTTGGACAAATGGGAGATCCCCACGCGCAAGGAGAATGACGGGTCGCAGATCCTGCCGGATGTAGCAGCATCTATTAAGGAAAAACTGGCAGAGAAAGGCATTGATGGTGCGGATGTACAGGGCATCGGTGTCGGCGTTCCCGGACCGGTGACACCGGAAGGCGTAGTGCGCAAGTGCGTGAACCTGGGATGGGGTGTCTTTAATGTACAGGATACACTTTCCGAACTGACCGGTTATCCCGTCAAGGCAGGAAATGATGCAAATGTGGCAGCGCTCGGCGAGATGTGGCAGGGAGCAGGAAAAGGCGCAACGAGCATCGTCATGGTCACACTCGGAACCGGAATCGGCGGCGGTGTGATCATAGATGGACATATCGTAGCAGGAGCTACCGGAGCAGGCGGAGAGATCGGACATCTTCCGGTCAACGATAAAGAAACACTTGTCTGTGGCTGTGGCAAGAAGGGATGTCTGGAGCAGTATGCATCTGCGACCGGAGTGGTTACCCTGACAAAACGCGCATTGGCAGCTTCCGATCAGCCCAGCAGTCTGCGTGAGCTCACAGAAGTGACGGCAAAGGATCTGTTTGATGCCGCAAAGGCTGGGGATGCGCTTGCACTGGAGGTGCTGGAGCAGTTTGGTGAGATCCTCGGCAAAGGACTGGCAACGATCGCATGTGTAGTGAATCCCGAAATGTTCGTCATTGGCGGCGGAGTGTCAAAAGCCGGAAAGATCATCATAGATGTGGTAGAGAAGTATTTTATCCCGAATACATTCCACGCATGCCGGGAAGCGCAGTTCAAGATTGCAGAGCTGGGAAATGATGCAGGAATCTACGGCTGCGTAAAGATGATCCTGTAAAAAAATAAAAAAAGGGCTAGACAAAAATAGAAATTCATGCTATTATAATCTTCGCTGTGGTGCTTCGGGCACGGCGGCGAAGATGGCAGGATTTCAGATCCGCTCTTCGATGCGTGGCTCAGCTTGGTAGAGCGCTGCGTTCGGGACGCAGAGGTCGCAGGTTCAAATCCTGTCGCATCGACTTCCTTACTTTTTTAGGAGTCAAGGCACGCCGATGGCGGAATAATTAAATATCGATGCGTGGCTCAGCTTGGTAGAGCACTACGTTAGGGACGTAGGGGTCGCAGGTTCAAATCCTGTCGCATCGACTGAAAAGAAAGTCTGTGACAGATGTCACAGACTTTTTTGTTGTAACCAATAGAAATAAACGGTGTCAATCAGGATGGAGGGAGATCACATTCCCCTCCATCTTTTTGTTGCAATGTGACTGTAAAGGGCCCAGCCAGTCAGAGAGGAGAAAACATGTCAGAGCAGGAAATCGTGAAGTTATATCTGGCAAGAAATGAAGAAGCAGTCAGAAAAAGTGAGGAGACATATGGCGCTTATTGTCATACGATCGCGTACCGGATTTTGCAGGATGAGGGAGAAGCGGCCGAATGTGTCAATGATACATGGTTTCAGGCATGGCGGACGATCCCGCCTACGATTCCGAATAATTTAGGCGCGTATCTTGCAAAGATCACGCGGAATCTGTCGCTGAACCGTTATCGCAGAGCTCATCAGAAAAAACGTGAGGCAGACCGGGTGGCAGTCTGTCTGGATGAGCTGCAGGAATGTGTGTCCGGAGGCGTTACACCTGAGCAGGCAGTAGAGCAGAGCTACCTGGGGCAGCTGATCAGTGATTTTCTGCGGGGATTATCAAAGGAAGAACGCATGATGTTTGTGCGACGCTATTTTTATATGGATTCTGTAGCAGAGGTGGCTGAATGTCTCGGCTGCAGCGAGAGCAAGGTTAAAACGACGATGTTCCGCTGTCGGAAAAAGCTGCAGGAGATTTTGATCCGAGAGGAGGTATGTGCATGAAGGCAGAAGAATTATTGAAGGCGATCGGTGACATCGATGAAGACCTGATCGCGGAGGCAGATCGGCCGGAAAGCGCGTCAGTGTTATCCATCGAGGAGCACCGGAAAACACGAAAAAAAAGGTGGGGAAAGGCGCTTGCCGGGACGGTGGCGGCTGCGGCAGCAGTGATGATCCTGCTTCCGAATCTGAGCGTATCTGTGGCACATGCGTGGGAAAAGCTGCCGGTACTCTCAACCATCGTGAAAGTAGTTGTGTGGCGTGATTATCAGAGAGAAGAAGGTCGTTATGAGGCAAATGTGTCTGAACCTCAGGTAAAGGTGGAGCCGGAGGAAGGCGCAGATGACATGGTCAAAGAGCAGCTGCAGCAGTCTGCGGATCAGATCAACGCCTCTGTACAGGAGCTGACAGACCGTATTATTGCGGAATTTGAGTCCGGGCTTGCGCAGGATACGGATCTGCAGGGAGCAGACAGTATCCATGTGGGACACGAGGTAGTAACAGATAATGACCGGTATTTTTCCATGAAGGTATGGGTTTTAGAAGTGATGGGCAGCGGATATGAGCAGGATCACTACTACACGATCGACCGGAGTACCGGAAAGATCCTGACACTGGCGGATCTGTTTACAGACGACAGTTATATCGAAACCATCAGTGAAGAGATCAAGCGCCAGATGGCGGAGCAGATGGCAGCGGACGAAAATGTTTATTACTGGCTGAACGATCCGGATATTCCGGAGTGGAATTTTAAGCAGATCCCGGAAGACCAGAATTTTTATATCAGCAATGACGGAACACTTGTGATCTGTTTTAATGAAGGCGATGTGGCACCGATGTATATGGGCTGTGTGACCTTTGAGATGCCAAAGACCATCTGGCAGGCAAAATAGTATCTTGCATGATACACCCGATTCGGGTATGATAAAGCTGAAAAGCATTTGATGCTGACAGGCTGGAAAAATCGCCTGTTAGCACATATTCATATGAGGAATGCGGGAGAAAATCATGGCAGACAAGAAATGGAAGCTGGGAGATCTGGAATTTGACAGCGAACAGGAGTATCTGGATGCTTCCCGGGATTTGAAAAAGATCAAATTGATCATGGAAAAGCACGATATCACGAAGCCTTCGGAGGCAAAAGCCGTGCTGAAGGAGATCACGGATAAGCCGGTATTTGCGTCATCCTATGGTCTCAAATTTGTAGAAAAGCTGGAAAAGACAGTAGCTGGGGCAAAGACAGAGTCCGCGTCCGCGGCTGGAAGCGATAAAGCGCCGGCGAAAGCTGCGAAGAAGAAAAAAGAAAAAAAGGTCCACATTATCACAAAGCGCAATATTGCGATCGGTGCAGTGATCATTGCTGTGCTGGTGGCGGCAAAATTTGTTGTCCCGCTTGTAATGCCGGAACTGACGGCGCAGGAGGGTGAGGAAAAAGAAAACATTCACCGGAATCTTGTGCTGGCTTACGCGAAAAATCAGGTGGAATTGCAGACCAGTTTCTATAATTATTATAAAAATGTACTCGGCGAGGAAGCAGATGTAGCGTTAGCGGATGCAAACGGGCAGCTGGCAGAAGCCTATTGCATCAATTTGGCGGATGAAAATGTCTCTGATTATTCCGATGAGCAGATCGAGGAGATTTATGTAAAGCTGATCACAGCGGGAGAGCTGGTAAACAACAGCTTTAATGAACCGCAGGCGATTACCGACCTGAAGGCAACCATTGCACAGTCCGGCGCAGCAGGCGTGCCGGGAAGCAGTGAGGAGCAGGCTTCGCAGGGAGAAGCGCTCACAGACGGCAGCAGCAAGGTAAACCTCGTAAACAAGATGATGGATTACCAGCAGAGGACGGCAGCGCAGCTGGCATACAACTATAGCCGGTTTGGTTTTACAGATGCTGAAGTGAAAGAATATGTGTCAGAGGATATGGAAAAGACCTTTGGCTATGTTGTTTATGATATGAAGCTCAGTGACAGTGAAAAAGAATCCTACTATAACGTATTCCTTGATGGCGGGCTTTTTGACGGAAGTTCTTTGGTCCGGTTTGGGACAAATCCCGTTGAGCACAATCTGCCCGATCTGACACCGAACATTAAGCTGAAAGGCGCCGATGGCACGGATGAGAGTGTTTTCTGCTCCCAGCAGACACTGGTACCGGTGGCAAGCGTGGCCTATGAGCTACATGATGGAAAGAAAGACGGATATCTCGTGCTGCGTGGGAACGGTACGGGGATCGGTTATGTACAGGACGATGACGGAAATTCTGTGACGACACAGGGAGACTTTTTCCTGAACTGGAACGGAGAGATCACCACCGGAGAGTGGTATTACAACAGTTCACAGATCGGCTTTCTGGTCAACGACCAGAAGGACGGCGGAATACAATATGTGTATGATTTAGCTTATTAGAACGTGAAGATGACCGCAGAGAAATCTGCGGTCATTTTCTCTGAAAAAACGTTGAAAATTTGCTGAAAATTTTTTTCAGATAACTATAAAGTTCATCCAAAAATTACCGAAATATAATGAAAGCAATACATGGGATAGGTCTGTAAAATTTTATAAATTTTCAGACAATAATCTTTTTATCATAAAATATTCAGGCAAAAGGAAATCGCCTGAATGAACGGAAACCAATCGAAAGGATGGGCGTGCGTATGTACAGGGATGTAAAGAAAAAATTATTATCGGTGGCATTATGTATCTGTATGATCATAGGAATGGTGCAGGTTGTGCCGAGGGCAAAGGCGGCTGCCGACGATACAGGGAGATATACGAAAAACATTACGGGAAGTGTGGAAGGTGCAGGGAATAAGGATTTTCGCATCACATATCAGGGTGCGTCTTTTACATACGATGGAACAGAGAAAAAGCCTACGTTGGTGAGTGTTGAGATTATAGATGGTTCACAAACAATAGAGGTAAAGGATAAGTGTGAGCTTTCTTCAGGCGGGACCGATGCGGGTACTTACAGCTGCTATCTAGTAGGAAAGCCCGGTAGTGGATATACTTTCGCACAAAATGAGAGTACAGCAATTACATATACCATTAATAAAGCAAAAATATCAGATATAACCGTAAATTACGATAAAGATGTGACATTAAAATATGATTCCAAAGGTGTTACTCCAAATGTTTCTTCTGTGGTCGTAAAGTTAAATGACGGTAATGGAACAAGATTGACACTGACCGACCAATATACGGTGGCTCCGCTGACTAAGATCGGCTTGGAACAGGATTGTAAGGTATCGATCAACGGCAAGAACTTTGATGATGCAGGCAAAATGGAAACAACCATCCAGTGTGATGTTGCATATGATCTGGCAGCGGGATCACCTTATTATATCGGATTCGAGGATGGAGGAAGAACAGACTATACCGGATCGCAGATCTACCCGAAGTTGAATGTTTATGCTACAGGTGGATCAAAACTTACGGCGGTAGATACAAACTTATTTACTGTGAAATATAATGGTTCTGTAGACGCGCAGATTCTGGCTGCGGGCACTTATACGGTGGAAGTAACGCCAAAGAGTGGAGCGAGTAGATATTGTAAATATTCGGATGCTGCTATTTTTACAGGAACCTATACGGGAACGTATACGGTCGGGGAAAAGCTGGCGAGCAGCCTGATCGTTTATTGTGATAATCCGGACGGTACAAAGCGCTTGAACCTGACCGGAGGGGACGAACTAACCTTACCATATAATAATGGAAACAGTGTAGAGCCGCAGAATATTGTCGTACAGGAAGCAGGCGGCAATACGATTCCATGCACGATTGAATTTGAAAATTCAAGGCAGGCGGGAACTGCTTACATGCATATTACACCCAAAGCAGGAACGAACTATACCGGGACGATAGATATTCCTTATTTTATTGTAAGCTCTATAAAAATCACAACTATTGGTTTTACTTCCTACAATCCGAATGTCACAGATTTGATCTACAGCGGAGAGGTACAGTTGCCGTCTGTAGTAAAGGTGACAAATGCCAGCGGAACGGAATTGACAAAGGGGGAGACATGGCACTATGTCATTACCTATAATTATCAGGATGAGTATGGAAATTATCAGGCGGATGAATTGAGTGAGACGGATGCCCAAACCGATATAGGAATGGCATCCTCCGGTACAAAGAGGATTCGCATATCAGGAAGAGGTAAATATAGCGGGCAGACCTATGATCTGGAATATACGATTGCACCTGTAAAAATTGCAAGTCATCCGGATTGGTTCTCTCTTACACTGGATAAAAACAGTTTTTATTATGATGGTAAGGAGAAAAAGCCGAAGGTAACATTTACTTATAAAACGACATATACCATACCGGAGTCAGAATATACCGTAGAATATACCAATAATATCAATGTAGGCACTGCAACGGTTACTGTGACAGCAAATTCGAATAGTAATTATGAGGGCAGTATGTCTACGACGTTTGTCATCAATGCAGTTAATATTGGTTATGCCGAGATCGCGAATGCGCCGTTTACCTACGATCGAAATCCGGTTGAACCGACGATCGTAATTAAAAGTGACAGTGCCTATGGCAGTGAATTCAGCTATGAGCTGAAAAAAGGCGTTGATTATGAGATTACAGGATACACGGACAAGGATGGCAATTCTCTGGATCAGGCACCTGTAGACGCAAACCAGGATGATCCTGCAGATAAATATCATGTATTGATCAAGAACCTGAATACGAATAATATTTCGGGTACTACGAAAAATCTGGAGTTCAGAATAGAACGAGCTGATATCAATACAGTTACGGGATTCCAGCTTCAGGGAGTCAACGGCGACAATCGTGAGATCGAATGGAATGGTGGAGAGACCACACCCACACTCATCGGTTCTGCACTTGTAGCGGATCAGGATTACACCTACGTTTACCGGCATTGTGACCGGGTGGATACTGTGACCGGCAGTGCGTTTGTTGAGATCACAGGTATCGGAAACTACAAAAACACGAAAGAGATCAGCTATACGATCATACCCAGATCTTTTGTTTCCGGCGAGAACAGCGATTTTACGTTCACCACATCCCGATCAGGAAGTGTTGGGGCCTATCAGATTGCCTTGACGGTAAAAGATTCCGTAAGAACCCCCGAGAGTGCAAAAACGCTGCATCTGGGAGCAGATAAGGATTACACGGTTCGGAGCGTGGAATATTACGATGATCAGAGCGGAGAATGGGAAGCGCTGACTGTGTCAGTAGACTATAATGTTAACGAAGCCGAAGGTAAGATAACTAGTCTTAAAAAGGCCGGCAAATACCGTATTACGATTGCCGGTACAGGAAGCTATACGGGAACGCTGCAGGCAGAACAGGCATGTGGTACGGATATCTCTTCCTACTATGCATACATAGAAGATGCAACTACCAGCTATGTATACACCGGAAATGTGATCACACCGTCAGCGTTTAGCCTGTATACATCTGCCGGAAATAAGTCCGGTATAGGGATGGATTGCTTCACTGTAGAATATGAGAGAACGGACAACTATGCCCAGAAACTGGTGGATGTCGGACGAATCTATGTGATTGGTGTTGGTGTTCCGGAAAAGGGCTATTATGGAAGAACCAGCAGAAGCGATAAAACAAAGAGATATTACACCATTACATCTCCGCAGTGGACAGGGGATAAACTAAAAATAGAGGTTATCACCTCCGGTGGAATCAAATTCCAGCCAAACGGTGGTACTCCCATTCCGCAGATTGAGGTGACATTTGACTCACAGCCTTTAGTTGAGAACGAAGACTATGAGCTTGGTTATGATGAAAACGGACTGGCAGGTCTCCAGACAGCGGGATCAAAGGTTATTTATGTAAACGGAATAAATAATTACGACAGCTCTACAAACAAAAACTGGCAGGCAAAGTATGTTGTGGAAAAGGCCAATATCAATGATGCTGATTTAGAGGGCGGCGAGGCAAATTATAATGGCGGAAGGCCGGATTTTAAGCTGCATTATTGGAGCTATGAGTTACAGGAAGGAGTGGACTATACTAAAACTATTCAATATGGTCCTAACGGCGAAGAGATCGTTCCATATACAGAAGGCGGTAAAACAAAATATAAGATCACTTATATTGTAACCGGTAAGGGAAACTTCCAGGATACAAGAGAGATCCCGATTACGATTAATGTTTCCAGTCTTGCAGATCCGGATGCTGTGTTTGCAGACTCGGCAGAAACTGCACAGGTAGGACAGTATTATGTCGTATGGCAGGAAGATGACTGTGTCATATCCAGTGAACAGGCCGGTAAAAAGGAGAGCGAACGGACTGCCGTTAAACCGTCAGCATTTGATGTTGTGTATAAGAAGTCAGAGACATCTACGGTCACTTTAAAACGCGGAACAAGTGATACAGATCCAGATGCAGATTACTATATTACCGGATATGGTACAAATGTAAAGCCCGGCGAGTCTGATTCTAATTTTGTTCAGATCAAGGGTATCAATGGTTATTCCGGTATCAGGCAGTTGAAGTTTAAGCTGTTCACGGACATTAGCGGCGCACAGACGACTTCCACCAGTTTGATCCAGAGCAGCAGCTCAGTCATCACGAAGAAAAAGTGGTTGGAGGTGTATGAACAGGATGGCGAGAGAGGTCTGGTTGAGCTTGCAAATCTCTCTTTTGATGAAAGTACCGGTATCATTAATACAGACGAGTATGATCTGAGATGGAGCAAAGGCTTTAATCTTGCAGATCCTGCCGTGGGAACCTATGTGCTTACGGTTGTGGGTAACCAGAGCGCTACACATTATTACAGCAAGAGTTTTGATATCAGCTTTACGATCGTAAATGGTCTGGAAGGTGCTACATTTACTTTAAACGGGGAATCAAATGCGATTCGTTATGATGGAACACCGGCAGTAGTAACAGGTGCAGGAACATCCTTTGTGGTAGAGGTTGAAGGTGTAACCTTAAACAGAGGTACCGATTATGAGATTCTGGGCTACCAGAATAATGACCGGATCGGAGAGGCAACCGTAACCATTCAGGGCTTGGGCAATTATGCCGGAACCGCAGAGCATAAGTTCAGAGTGACCTATCCGTTAGATCAGTTAGTGGTATATATGGAAACGGAAGACGGGCGGTTTGTGAATACGGCAGAAGAACAGGTAAAATATAAGTACAAGGCGAAAGACATTAAGCCGCAGATAAGGGTTTATTGTCCGTTGGATCTGCCTGTTGGTCAAACAGATTACAGCGTTTTAACGCCAATTGCGTCGACCAGCTATACTGTGGATTGGGAAAACAATAGAAATGCAGGCACAGCAAGCGTTGTAATTAAGGATGCTTTGTATTTTACGGGAGATACCAGAAGACAGGTGCCGTTCACTATCAGTTTGGCCAGCATTTGTCCTCCGACAAAGGGCGCGATCTCATATACAACTACGCTGGGAACCAGTGTTGATAATATCAAAGTGACTTACAGTGGAAAGAGCTTTTCGGCCAGTGATCTGGGTATCGAGCTGAGTGATAAGGGTGAGACGTTAGTAAGCGGAAACAGCGGAGACTACGTTGTTTATTATACGGGAGATACAACAAATGTAACGAAGTCGCCTGCATTGCCTGTTATTACTTTTGTCGGTGTGAACAACTATACGGATTCACATGCAATTACTTTTTCAATTGAACGGAAGTCGCTGAGAGATGCGGATATCACAGCAGATCTGATCGAACTTACCTACTCAGGAAATCCGATAGAGTCAGCTGTGATTGACCGGATGAATATTGTGCATACAGGTGCCAGAAAACTGGTTTATGGAACTGATTTTGAGATAGAGGGATATTATACAGACTCTCTTTGCCGGATTCCGGTTATTGATTCAGAGGCAAATCCGGTTGCTCCAAGTGTGCAGGGAACTTATTATGTAAGAGTAAAAGGAATCGGTAATTATTGCGATGAAAAGATCGTTCAGGTTGATGTGGGCAAAAAAGATATGTCTAATGGCTTGAACATAACATTTGTTCGATCAGACGAATGCCCTTTAGATACCAGCGGAGAACCGATATGTACATATAATGGTTTAGAGCATCAGCCGAAGGTGGTTGTAACATATGGCAAAGATCTTGTACTGACAGAGGGTAGTGATTATAGTATCTCCTATAGTAATAACCTGAATGCCAGTGATGGTACAACTCTGGCGAGTGTGACGGTGACAGCGCTGGATACCGGTAATTATGAAGGTAGTGTTTCAAGAACGTTTGTAATTAAACCGAAAAATATTGCAAAACAGGATTCTGATGATAATACGATGTACTATTCTTCCTTACAGGAAGTTTACACGTTTACCGGACATTCTGTATCTCCGGTAGTGACGATCCGGGATAGTGAAACCGGAGCTACGTTGGTGGATAGCGCAGATTATACGGTGGAGTATGTGTCAGAGTATAAGGCGCTCGAGTTGACAGACGGAGCAGAACCTAACAGCTACGCCGGTCAGGTAACCATGACCATCAAGGGCCAGGGTAACTATACCGGTACACAGGAATTCACCTACTACATCGGTGAGGATATCAGTCAGTCCTACACGCTGGTCAATGGAAGAAATTCGGTTTCTGTCGACTACAATGGTCTTGTACAGGCGCCGGATGAGAACGACATCACAGTTGTATGGGGTGCGTCCTCTGATCTGACAGATGCAAACGGCGAGAAGCGCTATGATATCGCTTATTATAAGGATGGATTTGAGAAGTCAAATCTTGTGACGAGAGACCAGATCGTGAATGCAGGCACATACTATGTGGCAGTGATCGGTGTTCCTTCCAAGGGTACCTACGCCAAGTCAAGCGTAAACAATAGTTGCACGTACACGATCAACCCGAGAAGTATCGCGCCGTCCTACATTCTGGTTTCCGGTTATGACGGAACCTACTACTATACCGGACAGCAGATCCAGCCGAAGGGCATTGCTGTGGAGGATACGGATCTTCCGGTAAGCAGCGATGAAAACGATCCGCAGAGACGTACGGTAAAACTGATAAACGGTACGGACTATGATCTGAGTTATGCAAACAACGTCGCTGCAGGAAAGGCATCCATTATTGTGACCGGAAAAGGTAACTATACCGGAAACAGAGTGGCATACTTTAACATTTTGAGCAGTGATACAGACGGAAACAATACCTGGGACGGAACCAGTGAGGGAACCGGAAGTATCTCTGACGGAACAACTACGATCGCGGCATCCGATATCATACTGGGATATGACAACAGCGCCTATAACTGCATGATGTATAACGGATATGAGCGAATTCCGACTGTCACCATCAACGGTATCAGTACGAATGAGTTTATCATCACTGCAAGCAATAATATCCGGCCGGGTGTGGCTACCCTGACAATTACCGGAAGAGGCAATAATTTTACCGGAACGATCATCAAGAATTATAAGATCAAGGCAAATCTTGCTACTTATGGAAATATAGCAGCGATTGCAGATCAGGTATACACCGGCTATCAGATCACGCCTCATGTGACGTTGACCTGCGGTGGCAATCTGTTGAATCAGGGCAGTGACTATACAGTGACATACCTGAACAATACAAATGTGGGTAGAGCGACTGTTATGGCGAATGCAGCCAACGATTCCTATTATATAGGAACCGCCACCGGCAGCTTTAACATCAGCAATACCGCCGGTGGTATGGAGATTACCGGATATGGATATTCCTATACCTATACAGGATATCCGATCGCACCGGATATCGTTGTTACAATGAACGGCAGAGTATTGAATCGCGGAACGGATTACACCGTTACTTACAGCAACAATACAAACGTAGGTACGGCAACGATGACAGTGACCGGTATCGGCAGCTTCTCCGGAACGAAGACGATCAATTATACGATCGAAGCAAAGAACATCGAGAACTGTCTGACCACAGCAGTCACCAATTACCAGTATACAGGCAATACCTATACACCCAATGTCACTGTTACGGATTCTTCTAACGGAAAGACATTGGTTGCAGGTACAGACTATACGATTACCTACAGCAATAATACGAACCCCGGAACGGCATCGATCACGGTTACCGCTCTGAGCAAGAATTACACCGGAAGCAAGGTGATTCCGTTTAAGATCACTTCTGCAGCGGTTAGCGGCCTTCGCACCAGCACGATCAAGAACAACAGCATCAAGCTGGCATGGACGGCCCAGGACTATGCAGACGGTTACCAGATATGCAATTCCAACAATCGTGTCGTTGCAACGACGAGCAAAAATAGTTATACTGTAAAGGGATTAACCTCATGTACAACATACAAGTTCAAGGTACGTTCCTATGTAGAGAATGCTGACGGATCTGTTTCTTACGGTAATTTCTCTACGGCAGTATCAGCGAAGACACGGCTGAATACGCCCACTCTGAAGGCAAAGTCTACGAGTAAAGGAAAGGTAACGCTGACCTGGACGAAGGTAGCAAAAGCCACCGGCTACGAGATCTACTACAGTACAAAGAAGGACGGTATTTATACACGTCTGAAGACCATTTCCAAGTCTTCCAGCCGAAAGTATGTTGATTCAGGGCTCGCAAGCGGTGAGAAATACTATTATACGATCCGCGCGTACCGCACCTCAAATGGGGTAAAGACCTACAGTAACTACAACACCATCAAATCAGTGAAGGTGAAGTAAGACCCGTTTTGGTGATTTGGAATGTGATTTGGGATGATGGAAAAAAAGAAATACAAACTCGGAGATTACGAATTTGATACCTATGAGGAATATTTAGAGGCGCAGGAAGATCTGAAAAAGATCGACCTGATCACGGAGGAGGTGGACATCAACGATGTTGATGTCGCCGCCCGTCTCTATACCCGTATTCGTAACAAAGAGATCGTTTTTCACAGTAAGGTCGGAATCAATTTCTTTATGTATCTGTCCGATATCGTGGCAAATCACTCCATGCTCATGGTGGAGGAGAAGAAAGCGCAGGAGGACCTGAAAAAGAAAAACAACAAGCGGGCGAAAAAGTACCGGCTTGCAGGTGTGATCTGTGTACTTGCGGCAGCGGTATGCTTTGGATATTTCGCCTATACGGATTATCTGGAAGACCAGTCCGCGTTAGAGATGAAGCGTCTGCAGGACATGCAGAACATGACGGGGCATTACATCGAGGAAGAGGCCTTTTCAGAGCAGCCGGAGAATAACCAGACTGCTGCGCAGGCGGAAGACCCGGATCAGTCAGACCAGCCGGAAAAAGAGACTTCTGACGAGCAAAAAAAATTGCCCGAAATTCTGCCGGAGTATCAGGAGATCTATGCGGAAAATAAAGATCTGGTCGGATGGCTTGAGATCGATGGAACGGTCATTAATTATCCCGTACTTCAGTCTGACAGCGAGGAGAACAGCCAGTTTTATCTGACACACAGCTTTGCGAAAAAAAAGGATAAAAACGGTTCTCTGTTCATGGATTACCGCAATGACTTTGTGGATCGGGATACCAACATTATTATTTACGGACACAACATGAAAAGCGGAGCCATGTTTGGCACTCTAAAGAAATATCTGGAGAAGGGCTATCTGGAAAAACATTCGAAGATCCGCTTTGATACGATCTATGAGCGGGGCACCTATGAGGTTATCGGAGCATTTTTATCAGAGGTGAGCTATCAGGACGAATACACGTTTCGCTATTACAATTTCCTGAACGCGAACAATGAATCGGAGTTTGAGGCATTCTGTGTCAATGTGATGCAGCTGGACGCATTAAAAAAAGGGATCTTGGATGCTAAATATGGCGATCAACTGTTGACTTTATCTACATGTAGTAGTTATACTGATGAGGGAAGAATGTTTATCATAGCCAAACGGATAGAGTAAACGGATCTATGAGCAGCAGATGGGAGAGATGTAAACCATGATGAAATTTTTCAAAGCAGTGCAGCGCGTGAGCCTGACGATCCTGATCGTTTGCGCAATGCTTCTGCCGGGGCATCCCGTAATGGCATCTTCGACAAATGAGAGCACGGCGGGATTTACGATGAGTGGAACGACGGTGACCGGTTATACCGGCAGCGGCGGCAGTATCGTGATCCCCGACACAGCAACTGCGATCGCAGCGGGCGCTTTTTCCGGAAAATCGAATATTTCAGCAGTGACGATCCCATCTTCTGTGACGAGTATCGGAAACAATGCATTTGCAAACTGCACCGGACTGACTTCTGTGACAGTTCCGGGCAGTGTATCTTCATTGGGAACCGGTGTGTTTTCCGGATGTACGAGACTGACATCTGTCAGTATGCAGGCATCTGTAAGCTCGATTCCGAGCAGCACATTCAGCGGATGTTCTGCATTGACCAGTGTAGCCATCTCTTCTTCTATTAACAGTATCGGCAGTAGTGCCTTTGAAAACTGTAAAAGTCTGGGTGCCATGGCAGTTCCTGCCGGTGTGACAACGATTGGCAGCGGTGCATTCCGGGGCTGTAGCGGACTTTCCGGAATCTCCATTCCGGCGAGCACCAGCAGTATTGCAACGGATGCGTTTTCCGGTTGCTCGGCATTGACGACAATTAATGTTGCGGGTGGTAACGGTACCTATGCCTCTGATGGAGGGTGCTTGTACAATGCTTCTTATACGAAGATCTTAATTTGTCCGCAGGCAAAGAGTTCTATCGCGTTGAACTCCGCTTTGAAGGTCATTGGCGGCAACGCATTTAACGGCTGTACAAGAATTACCAGCCTGACAGTTCCGAGCGGCGCGACAAGCATAGAGAGTGGTGCATTTAATAACAGTGCGATCACTTCCATTACGATTCCAAAGAGTGTGACGAGTATCGGAAGCCAGTCCTGGTCACCGGATATTATTTACGGATACACTGGTTCCGAAGCAGAAAATTATGCAGCCTCAAACGGATATGTGTTCTATGCTCTGGACGGTGAGAGCAGCGGTGATGCGGACGATGATACCACCGAGATTCAGACCGGAAACGGAAATAGTACAGATGATGAGGAAGAAAATGAGAATCTGATGATTGATACCGATGATAATAGTTCGGGTGGCAGCAGTTCTTCCGGTGGAAGTACCTCCTCCGGCGGAAGCAGTTCGAGCAGCAGTTCAAGCAGCGGTTCCTCAGGCAACAAGAGCAGCAGTTCCTCCGGTGCATATGCTTCAACGACCTCAAATGTGCATGAAGTGGATAATACACCTAAGACGGGTGACGGATCTGATCCAAAATTTATGGTTTGTATCGCACTTGTACTGGTAGGCTGTGGATGTTTTCTGCTTGCAAAACGTAAGACAGAGCAGGAATAAAAATGAATATTTATCAATGTAAACTTGCAGGGCGTATTTTGTAAAAATCAAAATACGCCTAATTTTATTAGTTTTTTTGCAAGAAATAAAGAATTATGTTGCGAAAACTTTTTCTATGTACTATGATAAAGTGCATAGCGGGTTATTATAGACCCCATGCGAAACTATCATAATTATAAAAGGAGATTAGATAATCATGAGCTACGTTGATGAAGTACTTGAGCAGGTAAAGAAAAAGAATGCAGATCAGCCTGAATTTTTACAGGCAGTTACAGAGGTGCTGGATTCCTTACGCCCCGTGATCGATGCAAATGAGGAGCTTTACAGAAAGAACGCTATCTTGGAGCGTATCACAGAGCCTGATCGCCAGATCATGTTCCGTGTACCCTGGGTTGATGATAATGGACAGGTACAGGTAAACAGAGGTTTCCGTGTGCAGTTTAATAATGCCATCGGACCTTACAAGGGAGGTTTAAGACTTCATCCTTCTGTAAACCTTAGTATCATCAAATTCTTAGGTTTTGAGCAGATCTTCAAGAACTCTCTGACAACACTTCCCATCGGTGGTGGCAAGGGTGGTTCTGATTTCGACCCGAAGGGCAAGTCAGACAGAGAGATCATGGCATTCTGCCAGAGCTTTATGACAGAGCTTTCTAAGTATATCGGAGCAGATGTGGACGTTCCTGCTGGTGACATCGGAACCGGTGCACGTGAGATCGGATTCATGTTCGGTCAGTACAAGAGAATTCAGGGAACCTTCGAGGGCGTATTAACCGGAAAAGGACTTACCTGGGGCGGCTCTCTTGCGCGTACACAGGCAACCGGATACGGTTTATTATATTTGACAAATGCATTATTAAAGGATCATAACATTGATATCGCAGGAAAGACCTGTGCAGTATCAGGATCAGGTAACGTAGCAATCTACGCCATTGAGAAGGCACAGCAGCTTGGTGCTAAGCCGGTAACCTGTTCAGATTCTACCGGATGGATCTATGATCCCGAAGGAATCGATGTGGAACTGTTGAAAGAGGTAAAAGAGGTTAAGAGAGCCCGCCTGACCGAGTACGCTGCAGCAAGACCTTCTGCTGAGTATCATGAGAAGAAGAACGGTGAGCACGGTGTATGGCAGTACAAGGTAGATCTCGCTCTTCCTTGCGCTACTCAGAACGAGTTAGACCTTGAGGATGCAAAGATGTTAGTTGCAAACGGAGTACTCTCTGTAACAGAGGGCGCAAACATGCCTACTACATTAGACGCAACCAAGTATCTGCAGGAGAACGGCGTTCTTTTCGTAGGTGGTAAGGCTGCAAACGCAGGTGGTGTTGCTACTTCCGCACTTGAGATGAGCCAGAACTCAGAGCGTCTGAGCTGGACCTTCGAGGAAGTTGACGGCAAGCTGAAGAACATCATGGAGACCATCTACGCAAACATCAGCGATGCTGCAAAGCGCTACGGTGTAGAGGGCGACTATGTTGCAGGTGCAAATATAGCCGGATTTGAGAAGGTTGTAGATGCTATGTTAGCTCAGGGCGTTTGCTAATCACGAATTTCTAAGACTATATAAGATAATGATAAGTCCTGTAAACCCAGTGTTTATGGGACTTTTCTTTATGTATTGAAAGACATGCGAATTGTCAGAATATTCATAAATAGAAGATAATTTACGTTATTTTGAGGTCGTTA
>CALZQA010000044.1 GCA_945828315.1 uncultured bacterium
ATTTAAAGCGTACGACTGTTCCGATCCCTGAAACGAAGCAGATGGAGGTCGTTTATGAAAATGATGACCTGGTACTGAATATTACAGATGCGATCTGGTCTGATGCTTCCGGAGTAAGATTTACTTTGACAGAAGACGGAAAGTCGTATGAATGTGTTGCCGTAGCCATGCATACCTCAAAATGGAATGAACTCATTTCTTCGGATAAGACCTGTTCGAAATATACAGTTGCCTATCGTGACAAAGGTGCGAGTGAGATCGACAGAGTTTATTATTCCGGAGACGGGAAAGATCCGGAATATCCTCATAATGGGGAATTAAATGAAAATGAGATACAGACACTGGGCTATACGCTGGTGTGGTCCAAATAGTAAATTGCATGAAAAAGTTCATTCGTCTGGATTTTATTGTTACGAATGAACTTTTTTCTGTTTTTATGTTATACTTGGTTCAGATAGAGAAACGAATGAAACGATTATTTGTTATTATGGCAATTACGAAAAACACGGAGGGGAACGTGATGAAGAAACGAAGACTTGGAAAAACGGATCTCTGTATCAGTGAGATCATCGTGTATTAGAGAAGACAAGGGGTGCGTATCGTGGCTTATGAAAAACTATTAAATGAAATTTATGCGGCGGTGTCGTTAAAATATTTGTGGAAAGAATACAAGCCATGTTTTATCAAGAGCGAATCTCCGGACTGGATCAATGAGACGATGGATTTTGGACTGGAGGTCAGTCAGGCACTGCTTCCGGATGACGGACAGGAGGAGAGCTTCATTGAACAGTATCTCGGATGCCTGAAGGAGGAGCTGCCGCCACAGGCGTTTGAAAAATACGGAGACCGGCTGAATTTCTATAACGGAAGATTCTGGGCAATCCTGCCGGATCGTGCCGTGCAGCAGGATTATCTCTCCAAGGCGAAGTATCGTTTTGACAGAAAGCTGGAAAAGCTGAATACCAATTATGTGCAGAAACGTTATAACGGACTGTATCTGTTTCTTCACCCGACGGACGAAAATGATATTGATGCGGGTGCATTGTTTGAGTATATGCGCTTCACGCAGGAGAATATGAAAAGACGCTTTGATTGGGTATTTTTAAACTGCGTCAAGACGATCTATGTTTGTAATTATAGAGCAAATACGATCGAGCCGATCGTGCTGCCGAAGAATGCAGAGAATTTTCTGAATACGGAAGCGGAATATCTGCGTTACAGTCATGACTGGGAGGACGGGATGGCGTTGGATCTGTAGGGCTCGATCGCGCAGTTTAGCTTTGGATTTACAGCCTGATCAAGAATAAGCACTAAAGCAGATACCGTTTGGTATAATTCAGATAATTCTGATTTACCCGATTCCAGTTAATGACTTGTAACCAGTCTTTGACATAATCGGCGCGTTTGTTGTAATGCTTCAGATAATAGGCATGCTCCCACACGTCAACATTCAGGAGGGGATACATATTCATGGTCAAAGGTGTATCCTGATTTGCAGTTGTGACAATGTCAGGATTCCCGAAGGCGTTGATTACCAGCCATGCGTATCCGGAGCCAAATACGGACAGCGCTACCTCGGTCAGTGCCTCCTCAAAGGCGTCCATGCTTTTATATTTTGATTCAAGAAAGGACAAAAGCGGAGTCGGAGGAGTGTTGGGAGCGGGATTTCGCAAATTCATGAAATAGAAAATATGATTGTATACGCCGCCTGCATTATTTTTTATATCAGTCCGGAACTCGGCCGGCATGGAATCTGTACTCATCAGTAATTACTCTAAAGAAAGCGTCTGGTATTCCGGATGGTCTTTCAGGATACTGTTCAACCGGTCAATATATGTCTGAAGGTGTCTGTTATGATGAAGCCGCATAGTCTGTGTGTCGATATACGGTTCCATCGCATGATATTCATAAGGTAACGGTGGGTTGATAAAAGGATAGTGTTCGTTCATAGGCTTGGTGTTCCTGAAGTCTTTTTCATCAATATATGCCGAAGGGACCGTTCTGATGCCACGAGCGTACTTTGTCGAGATATGCGGTTTGGGGAGAAGAATTTTTTGCCCTGGCTGTTTTTGAAAAAAAGGATTGAAAATATATTTGAACAGAAAGGGAACCAAATAAAATGAAAACTCAGGGGATAGATCTGGTATTATTTATTGGACAGAGTAATATGGCCGGTCGCGGGATCGTGTCAGCGCAGTGGCCTCAGGAGGCACCAAAGCTCATAGAGGGGGCAGCCTGGGAATACCGGGCAATTACAACACCGGATAGGCTGATGCCGCTGGAAGAACCCTTTGGAGTCGATGAAAACAAAGCAGATGGCATCAATGATGTTTTTGCTGATCAAAAAAAAGCAAAAACAGGTTCGTTGGTGACCGCATTTTGCAATGCATATTACGAGGAAACAGGACGTGTGATCGTAGGAGTTTCCGCATCAAAAGGGGGAAGTACCATAACGGAATGGCTTCCTGATGATCCACTTCAAACGGGGTATTTCAAGGATATGTGTCATCGTGTACAGATGGCCGAGGCATATCTCCACAAAGAAAAGATTCCCATCAAGCGCCGGTTTGCAGTATGGTCACAGGGTGAATCAGACGGAGATAACGGCACAACAAAGGATGAGTATAAGGTTCTGTTCCATTCGTTCTGGGAGGCGTTGTCGGAGATCGTGGATGAGTTGTTTCTGATAAAGACCGGAAATTGTAATATGGAAGGCTGCCATGACAGATATATACCAATTCAAACGGCGCAGGAAGAGATCGCACGCGAAGAAAAGAATGTTTTTATCGTGTCCCGGGTTTTTGGTGGAATGTTGGAAAAAGGACTGATGAAGGATGCCTTTCACTATTACCAGCATGGCTATAACATCTGTGGAAATGAAGCCGGAAAGAACGTTGCGCTGTATTTCACAGGCAGAAGTAAGAAAGAGCGCGTTGTAGAGGGAGGGTAAATAAAAATGCTTAACGAGCAATTGATCTTTAAGCCGAAGGGATGTTTTTTTTGTTACGACCATCGCCCATTGTCATGACCTTCAGTCTTTTCTTTTGCTTTGTGATTCTTGTTGAATTATATAATATGATTCTTTTGATTTCAACTGTATTGACTGGCATTGGCATACAGAATTGGAAACTGTCTATATTGAATCCGGAACTGTTACAGTCTGGGTCGGAGAAAAACAATTTGATCTAACCGAATATCGAAAACACAGAACGTAAGATCTTTGATAGAACAGAGTTTCCCTGCATGGTATTACTTGATTTGCAATAAAATACCGGGTATGTTATCATAGATCCGTTGTTAAAAATATAGGAGCAGGAAAACTGCTCCACTTTTTTTAGGAGGAAAAGATCATGGATAACAAAATGAACAACAGAAGAAAAAATAATTTGGACGAGCAGTTTGTGTTCCGACAAATTTTGCCGCAGGAAGCAGATCAGGCAGTGGCGATCGAGCATATTTGTTTCCCGCCGCACGAGGCATGTTCCGAGAAAATGATGCGGGAGCGGATTGCGCGGGTGCCTGAATTGTTTTTTGTGGCAGTTGATCAAAAAACAGGAAAACTGGCGGGATTCTTAAACGGAATCGCGACAAATGAGCAGTCTTTCCGGGATGAATTTTTTACGGATGCGGGACTGAATGATCCCAAGGGAAGTAGCGTGATGCTGTTGGGATTGGATGTGCTTCCGGAGTACCGCGGACAGGGGCTTGCAAGAGAGATCATGACGAGATACCAGAACATTGAGCGGGAAAGAGGGCGAGAGCAGATGATCCTGACGTGTCTGGAGGAAAAGGTGGCGATGTATGAGAGGATGGGCTACCGGAACCATGGAATTTCCGTATCTGCATGGGGCGGTGAACAGTGGTATGAGATGTGCGTTACACTGATCGACAATCCGGCAAACGGAGATCTTGAGATATTGTGAAAATAATTCAGTACTTTTTGATTGACATATATTCCGAGAAAGTATATAGTAAAACCGCATAAAGAAAATAAAACGAACAGAGTAGAAGTCACGCGTTAAGTGCCAATGGACGGGAAGTTGCTGTTGGACGAAGAGTTGAGGTCATATGACCGGAGATTCGCGGTGTGCCTTCGCATCCGCTGTCAGAAAAT
Source organism: uncultured bacterium (assembly GCA_945828315.1). GTDB lineage: Bacteria > Bacillota > Clostridia > Lachnospirales > Lachnospiraceae > W0P33-017. Next base: position 4,115 of record CALZQA010000044.1, read on the forward strand.
ATTAGGTAGGCATCCATTTCCTGAGAACGGTAAATGGGTGCCTTTTTGGTGAAAAACGATGACATATCATGAGGCAGTAGCATATATAAAAAAATCATATAACCTGGTGATCCGGCTGGGGCTTTCGCGCATGGAAGTGTTGTTGGAAAAGCTGGGAAATCCGCATAATTATTTGAAGTTTATCCATGTGGCAGGTACGAACGGAAAGGGATCAGTCTGTGCGATGACAGCACAGATCCTGCAGTGCGCAGGGTTTCAGACAGGATTGTTCACGTCTCCGGTGATCGCAGATTACAGGGAGCAGTTTCAGATCAATGGCAGGATGATATCAGAAGATGATTTTGCAAGGCTGGCGGAGACTGTGAAGCAGGCATGCGATCAGATGGATGATCCACCGTCCGAATTTGAGAAAGCGGTCGCACTTGCATTTTTGTATTTTCATGAGCGCCAATGCGATCTTGTGGTGTTGGAGGTTGGTCTGGGCGGAACGGATGATGCCACAAATGTGATCGGGACACCGGAAGTTGCAGCGATCGTGAATATTGATTTTGATCATATGGGTTTTCTTGGAAGCACACTTAACGAGATCGCGGAAAAGAAAGCCGGGATCATAAAAAAAGCCGGGATCGTAGTAACTGCGGAGCAGACAGACGAGGTCATGGCCGTTTTACAGGAGCGATGTGCCGCAAAGAAAGCCCGTCTGATCCGGACATCTGCGAAACAGATCAATGTCAGAGAAAAGAGTCTCGATGGACAGTGTTTTGATTATGAAAATAAGAGCAGCGAAGATATAAAACAGTTGCAAAAAATAATACTTTCTTTGACAGGTGACCACCAGTGTGGGAATGTGGCGATTGTGCTGCAGATCATTGTGTGTCTAAAGGAAAAGGGCTATCGCATTTTGGAGGATGCAATTCGAGAAGGCTTAAGGAGCGTGCGCTGGCCGGGAAGATTTGAAGTGGTGTCCAAGGATCCGTTAGTGATCATCGACGGAGCACACAATCCAGACGGAATCCAGGCGCTAAGTCACAATCTGAAGGAATATTGTCCGGGTGAGAAGTTTGTATTCATCACGGGCATCCTAAAGGATAAGGACTACCATGAAATGCTGAAGCAGATGCTGCCCTTCGCGGACAGCTTTGTCACCATTGCGCCGGACAATCCACGGGCAATGTCAGCAGACGAGTGTGCGGATGCGATCCGAACCTGTGGGTTTGATGGAGAAGTAATTAGCTTGACGGGCACAAGACAGGCGGTTGACCTTGCACTTCAAATGGCGAAGGACAAAAGCATCGGGGTATGCGCATTCGGATCATTATACAGTGTCGGAACAATACATGCATCAATTCAGAGTAAGATGAAACTTTCGTAGGATCAATATGGATCTGAATAGATACGGAGCAAATAATAAAAGGAAGAAGAAGATGGATAGTGAAAAGATCAAAGAAGGCGTAAAGCTAATCCTAGAAGGAATCGGAGAAGATGTATCCAGAGAAGGATTGTTAGACACCCCGGATCGCATCGCACGTATGTGCGAGGAGATCTTCGGCGGGCTGACCATGGATGCAGCTGATCATCTGCAAAAACAGTTCAGCGCAACGAATAATAACATTGTGTTGGAAAAGGACATTACATTTTATTCGGTCTGCGAGCATCATTTACTGCCGTTTTACGGAAAAGCACATGTTGCATACATCCCGGATGAAAAGGTGGCGGGCTTAAGTAAGCTGGCCAGAACAGTGGAAGTATTTGCAAGAAGACCCCAGATCCAGGAGAATATGACTGCGCAGATCGCGGATGCGATTGAAAAAAATCTGCAGCCGAAGGGTGTCATGGTCATGCTGGAAGCGGAGCATATGTGTATGACGATGAGAGGCGTGCAAAAGCCGGGAACGCTCACCTCCACGATCGTTACCAGAGGTGTGTTTGAAACGGATTATTCCCTGCAGCGGACCTTTTTACAGATGGTGCGGTCATGAAGCGGGTGAATCAAATTTATCATCATCCTGTTTTTCAGAAAAAGTTTCAGGCTTTGCAGGAGGCAGAAAAAAATCGCCAGTTTTGCAAGCATACGCTGGAGCATTTCATGGATGTGGCGCGGCTGATGTATATTTATTCTTTGGAACATCATCTTTCTGCTTCAAAAGAACTGATCTATGCGACAGCCTTGATGCATGATATTGGAAGAATCGATCAGATCGAAATGGGAATACCTCATGAGCAGACAGGGGCAGCGCTCTGCGATGTGATCCTGCCGGACTGCGGGTTTTCACAGGAAGAGACGGAAACGATCAAATCAGCGATCCTGCACCACAGAAAAGCAGCACAAGATGTGGGCAATCCCTTTTATGAAATGTTGTACTGGGCGGACAAAAAATCAAGAAGTTGCTTTGCCTGTGACATGCGAAAGGAATGTAACTGGGATAAAGAGAAAATGAATCTGGAAATTGATGATTGATAGAATAGAAAAGATGGGAACAAGGCAGAAAATCGATTTTGAATGAGTTTTGAGTTGGAACTGTGAGGACACGAAGGAGTGACGAGGACAAAATATGCGGATCGGAAAGAAAGACTTTGACTTGAAAAAACACTGTTACATCATGGGAATCCTGAATGTGACACCTGATTCTTTTTCGGATGGCGGAAAGTTCAATAGCCTGGATGCGGCATTGAAACATACGGAGGAGATGATCCGTGACGGTGCGGATATCATCGATGTCGGCGGAGAATCCACAAGACCGGGGCACATCCGGATCTCAGAGGAGGAGGAGATCGCGCGGGTGACACCGGTGATCGAAGCGATCAAAAGAAATTTTGATATACCGGTATCTATCGATACGTATAAAGGCGCTGTGACATTTGCTGCATTACAGGCGGGAGCAGACTTGGTCAACGATATCTGGGGATTTAAATATGATAGTAAGGTGGCAGAATATACAGCAAAATATGGGGCTGTCTGTTGTCTGATGCACAATCGGAATGAGGCAGTGTACAATGATTTTCAAAAGGATTTTCTGGCTGATCTGCAGGAGTGTTTAGCAATTGCCAAAAAGGCAAATATTGCAGATGATAAGATCATTCTTGATCCCGGAGTTGGATTTGGAAAAACTTATGAGATGAACCTGGAGATCATAGGTCATCTGGAGATCATGCATGAGTTAAATTATCCGGTTTTACTCGGTACATCGAGAAAATCCGTGATCGGTCTGACTCTGGATCTGCCGGCAGATGAGCGGGTAGAAGGAACACTGGCGACAACGGTGATCGGAGTCATGAAGGGATGCTCATTCGTGCGCGTTCATGATGTGAAAGAAAATGCACGGATCATCAAGATGACAGAGGCTATTCTGGCAAGATAGTGACGTACCATTTAAAATAGATCGGAGCTGTGAGGGTACGAATAGTTTCGGAAAAGAGGGATCGACATGGACAAAATAAAGATAGATAAGTTAACTGTGTTTGGAAAACACGGCGTGTATCCGGAAGAAAACGTACTGGGACAGAAATTTGAGGTATCGCTTGTGCTGTACACGGACACACGAAAAGCAGGATTGACAGATAATTTAGAATGTTCGATCAATTATGGGGATGTCTGTCACTATGTGAAGCAGTTTTTTGAAGAAAACACCTTTCAACTTATTGAGCGTGTAGCAGAGAAACTGGCAGAGGAATTGTTGCTGCGCTATGATCTTTTGCAGAAAGTGGATGTGAAGATCGAAAAGCCATGGGCACCGATCCTGCTTCCGGTGGAGAATGTTGGTGTGGAGATCTCACGTGGATGGCACACAGCATACATTGCGCTCGGCTCCAACATGGGCAATAAAAAAGCATATCTGGATGAAGCTGTGGAAAAACTCAAAAACTACCCTCATTGTAAGGTTGAAAAAGTGGCGGATTACATTCAGACAGAGCCTTATGGTGGTGTGGAACAGGACGTATTTTTAAACAGTGCGTTGGAACTGAAAACGTTATTGTATCCGGAAGAATTGTTGAAATTGCTGAACCAGATCGAGGCGGAAGCCGGGCGGGAGCGGACGATCCATTGGGGACCGAGAACGCTGGATCTGGATATCTTGTTTTATGATGATTGGCTGATCGATACACCGCCACTCACGGTTCCGCATATCGATCTGCAAAACAGGGATTTTGTGCTGATTCCGATGGTGCAGCTGGCGCCCTATCTTCGGCATCCGGTGTTGCATCGAACTATGCGACAGCTGCTGGACGCGCTGGAAGGGTAGCAGAGTCTTGCAAAATCACTATATAAATGTAAAGAAGAATGGAAATGACTGGAAAAGAACAAAAAGTACGTGTAATTGATGAAAAAACACCGTTGCTGGTGATCGCCGGACCGATGTTTGTGGAGCTGTTTCTCAATATTTTATTGAATAATATTGATACAGTGATGTTAAGTCACTATTCGGAAAATGCAGTAGGGGCAGTCGGAAATGCAAATCAGATCATGTCGCTGCTGATCATTATGTTTAATATTATTGCAACTGCTACCTCCGTTGTTGTAGCTCAATATCTGGGGGCAAAAATGTTTGACAGGATGAATCAGATCTATTCACTGGCGCTGGTGGTGAATCTGTTTTTTGGCATATTTTTATGCGGCGGACTGGTGCTGTGTAAACACAGTTTGATGAATCTGCTACATGTGTCAGGCGAGATGATGCCGGATGCGCTCACATATATCAACATCGTTGGTGGTGGCTTGTTCGTGCAGGCCTGCTACAATGTGATGCTGCAGATCCTGCGTTGTAACGGTCATGCTAAGATTGGTATGTACATTTCCATTGTCATTAACGTGATCAATATCGGCGGCAACTATATGTTTTTATATGGACCGTTGAAATTCTTGCAACTGGGCGTGGCGGGTGTATCCATCTCTACGGTCTTTGCGAGAATGATCGCACTGCTTGTTGCGATTATATTTTTCTATCAGGCAGGGATCGGACGGCTTTCGCTCAGGCTACTGGTTCCGTTCCCCGGAAAACAGCTGGCAGAGATGATTCGGGTTGGATTGCCGTCAGCAGGTGAAAATCTGTCTTACAGTCTCTACCAGATCGTGTTGCTTTCATTTGTCAATCGTATGGGAAATGATGCTGTCAATGCAAGAGCCTATTGCAATGCGATCATTTCTTTTGGGATGCTGTTTTCCAATGCAGCAGCCATGTCCACACAGATCATTGTCGGTCATCTGGTTGGTGCAGGAAAGGAAGAGGCTGCCTACCGACGAGTGTTTGATACTTTAAAGGTATCAATGCCGATCACAATTGGTCTTTCAGCTGCAAATTGGTTGCTTAGTCCTTTTACGCTACATATTTTTACAAATAATCAGCAGATCATCCGGCTGGCATATGGTATCATGTTTGCAGACATATTCGTAGAGATCGGGCGATGCCTGAATATGACTTTTGTCAATAGTCTTAAGGCAGCCGGAGATTATGTATATCCGCTGATCGTGGGGCTTATTACCATGTGGGGATTAGGAGCGACGGTCGGCTACACACTGGGAATTCCGTTGGGACTGGGCGTTGCAGGTGTCTTTGCCGGAACGGCAACGGATGAATGTATCCGAGGGCTGATCGTCATGCACCATTGGAGAAAAAGAAAATGGGTTGGAAAAGCAATTGTAAAATAAAGGCTGGTCATTGACCAGCCTTTCTTAGCATCTCTATTTCTTCCTTGTACGGTGCCCAGGTGTCCTTGGGGTTATCCGGGTTTTTGATCCACGGAGTCTCGAGGATCTTGGGAACATCCAGAAAATCCGGGTGCCATACTACACGTTTTAACGCTTCGAAGCCCAGCTCTCCTTTGCCCAGATTCTCATGGCGGTCCTTGTGTGCGCCGCGCACATTTTTGGAATCATTGATGTGGAAGACAGCGATCTGATCTTTTCCGATGATCCGGTCAAATTCTGCGATCACACCGTCGAAATCATTCACAACATCGTATCCGGCGTCGTGGGTGTGGCAGGTGTCAAAGCAGACACGCAGCTTGTCGTTGTATTTCACACCGTCGTAAATTGCTGCCAGTTCCTCAAAGCTGCGTCCGATCTCGGAACCTTTGCCTGCCATGGTCTCCAGTGCGATCACACAGTCCAGATCCGGGGTCAGCACCTCGTTCAATCCCTTGATGATCTGGGCGGTTCCGGCTTCGACTCCGGCATCCACATGAGAGCCGGGATGAAGGATCAGCACATGGCTGCCCATGGCGATCGTGCGCTCCAGTTCCGTGCGAAGAAATGTCACAGCCAATTCATAAGTTTCAGGTTTGACGGTGTTGGCGAGATTGATGATGTAGGGGGCGTGCACGACAAATTCTTCAATGCCGCTTTCGCGCATGAGATCCCACGCGGCCGGGATATTTAATTCAGAAATGGCCTTTCTGCGCGTGTTCTGCGGTGCTCCGGTGTACACCATGAAGGTGTTGGCACCGTAGGAGAGTGCCTCTTTCACGGAATTTAAAAACATGTCCTTGCCGGCCATGCCGACATGAGAGCCAATCTTGATGTCTGTCATGAATGTATCCTCCTAATGTGTATTGAAATAGAAAACAATAATCAGTAGTCTACTTTTTCCAGACACAGCCCGCATGCCGGCGCAGTAGGCCCTGCCAGCCGACGGTCTTTGGCCTCTAGGATCATGGTCATATCCTCCGGTTGGAAGCGGCCTGCGCCGACCTCTAAAAGCGTGCCGACGAGGATGCGCACCATGTGCTGTAAAAATCCGGTGCCGTGAAAGGTAAAATAGATCTGGTTTTTACTGCGTTTGATCGTGATGGACTCGACGAGACGAACGGTGGATTTCTTCATCTTTGGATTTCCGCAGAAGCTCTTGAAATCGTGCTCTCCCTGCAAATATCCGGCAGCGCGGATCATTGCCTCAACATCAGGCTCAAAGTCCAGTCTGTTTACGTAGCGGCGGTTGAAAACCGGCTTTCCTTCGCCGACGTAGCAGGTGTAGGAGTAGGTCTTGCCGACTGCCTTATAGCGGGCATGAAAGCGTTCCGAAGCCTCGCGGACATCGACGATGCCGATATCGTCCGGGAGATAGCGGTTCAGATAAGCTTTGATCTCTGACTCGGAGAGCGGCGTGTCCAGCAGAACATTTGCAACCATCGCCTTTGCGTGAACTCCGGCATCGGTGCGTCCGGCGCCGATCACCTCCGGAATCTCATCCATCTCACACATGCGCTGCAAAACCGTTTCAATCTTTCCCTGTATCGTATCTTTGCCCGGCTGGTGCTCCCAACCGAAATATCTTGTGCCGTCGTATGCAATTGTCAATTTATAATTCTTTATGTTTCCGTTTTTCATAGGATAGATTCTAACAGAGTTTACAAAAAAAGTCCATTGGAACGGAAAAGTTCCTGTTGACAAAATAATGTGGCGTGATAGAATGGTTTAAGGATTAAACAGTTTAGATTATAAACTATTTAAGATCTAAATTGTTTATCGAGTAAATTGATTGTAGTTGAATTGATAATAAAGGATGAAAAGATTCTGGAAGAAAGTGAGGCGATCGCTTGGTTCATACAGAACATATCGGTTATCGGATGCGCTATTTTAACCGGTGCATGAAACGTCTGGTCGATCAGAAAAATCGTGAAAGAGAGGAGACCTACGGCATGTCCATGACGGACGGCTGGATCTTACGCTATCTGAATGAACATGAGGGGCAGGAGGTTTTTCAGAAAAATATCGAGACAGATCTTCATATTAAGAAATCTGCACTCACACAGCAGCTCAATGAGATGGAGGCACACGGGCTGATCCGGCGCAACATTTCGGAGCATGACAGCCGGTACAAGTGTATTTCCCGCACGGAGAAGGCGATAGAGATCCATCAGCAGATCATGGATGAGATCGAGGAGCATGAAAGGCTCATGCGAAAAGGAATTGACGAAGCGGATCTGGCTGTTTTTTCACGGGTGCTGGATCAAATGATAGAAAATATCAGCGGAGAACCAAAACCGGTTCGCAGACCAGATTGGATGTGTAAAAATGACAGTATATGATGCATTGGAAAAGCGGCACGAGATGCCGCGGGCCTGGGATGACTGGGCAGATTACAGGAAGGCATGGAGTGACTGGATCATTCGCTATTGCAAATGGGACAGCAGCATTTTGATCGTGGGTGCAGGTGCCTGTAACGATTATGATCTGGAGCATTTTTTAAAGTTTTTTGGAAAGATCTTATTGTTTGATCTGGACGAAGCGGCTATGCAGAAAGCAATCCGGCGCATACCGACAGAACAGCGTGCGAAGGTGGAGTTGTTTACCGGGGATTTTCTGGGAATCACTCCGGCGGCTTACCAGGAGTTCTGTCGTGTGATCCAGGAGGAGATCAATCATCGCGGAAAGCTGACGGATATTAATGAGTTGGCGCAGACGGCGATGCCTCTGGTAGAACAACTTTATGCAGATGCAAAAAACAACCGTGAAAGTCTGCATTTGCCCCAGGCAGATTATGTGGCAGTCAGCGGCGTTCACAGTCAGATCAACCACATGCTTCCGTGGATTTGGCAGGCATACATGCAGGCACTCGGACAGCGGGAGGATACGATCTTTCAGCGAGCTTCAAAGGAAAACGGACTGCTCATGCGGGAGATGAATGACAAGCTGCTGGCAGCAGCGGGAAAGAAGCTGTTCGTGTCTGCTGAAAAGGCACGTGTCGGCGTGCCTGGCGGTGTGGAAGGTGCGTGGCAGGCTCTGGAGGAACTGAAAAAACGTCCAGAAGGCGCACATCTGATCGACACGAAAAGCTTTGCGTGGGGCTATGATCTTCGTCAGAATATGATCTACGAGATGGAGGGATTGGTGTTAGATACTGATCCCAGGACTAAATAAAGGAAAGGATAACAACGATGCTGAAAACACTAGGGGCACAAATCAAAGAGTATAAGGCTGCTTCCATCGCGACACCGATCTTTATGACGATCGAGGTCTTAATGGAGACGATCATACCGTTTTTGATGGCATCCATCATCGATGACGGTGTGGATAAGGGCGATATGCACCATATCTATGTGGTGGGTGGTCTGATGATCCTGATCGCTGTGATCGGTCTTTTGGGCGGTCTTGGCGGAGCGCGCTATGGTGCGAAGGCTTCCGCCGGATTTGCAAAAAATCTAAGAGAAGCGATGTTTGCAAACATTCAGACATTTTCCTTTGCAAACATCGACAAATATGCAACCTCCGGTCTGGTGACCAGACTGACCACGGATGTTACCAACTTACAGAACGCGTATCAGATGATCCTGCGCATGTGCATCCGTGCACCGCTCTCCATGATCTGCGCGATGACCATGAGCTATATCATCTGCCCGAAGCTTGCGAATGTATATCTTGTGGCAGTTATTTTGCTGGGAACGTGTCTTGCCATTTTGATGGTAAGAACCCATAAATATTTTTCAAAGGTATTTGAAAAATACGATGATCTGAATGCCAGTGTGCAGGAAAATGTGATGGGTATCCGTGTGGTAAAGGCTTTCGTTCGGGAGGATTATGAGAAGGATCGTTTTACCACCGCCAGCCGCAACGTGTACGGCATGTTTGTGAAGGCGGAAAAATTGATCTCACTGAACGCGCCGATGATGCAGTTTACGGTGTACAGCTGTATCCTGCTCATTTCGTGGATGGGAGCAAGACTGGTTGTGGCAAAGAGCCTGACCACCGGTGAGCTGATGAGTATGCTGACTTACAGCATGAACATCCTGATGAACCTGATGATGCTGTCTATGGTGTTTGTCATGATCACCATGTCCATGGCAAGTGCAAGGCGTGTGTCAGAAGTCATCAATGAGAAGAGTACACTGACGAATCCGGAGAATCCGGATTACGAGCTGACCGATGGAAGCATCTGCTTCGATCATGTTTCCTTTGATTATCATGGAGATAAGGAAAACCCGATCTTAAAGGATGTCAATCTGAATATCCGCTCCGGAGAGACCATCGGAATCATTGGAGGAACCGGAAGCTCCAAGTCCAGTCTGGTAAACCTGATCAGCCGCTTGTACGATGTGACGGAGGGAAGCGTGTCTGTGGGTGGAAAGGATGTGCGTACTTACGATCTGGATACGCTGCGAAATTCCGTTGCGGTAGTATTACAGAAAAATGTGCTGTTTTCCGGAACGATCCTGGAAAATCTGCGCTGGGGTGACGAAAATGCAACAGAGGAGCAGTGCAAGGAGGCGTGTCGCCTGGCCTGCGCAGATGAATTTATCGAGCGCTTTCCTGACCGGTACAATACCTTTTTGGAACAGGGCGGCAGCAATCTGTCCGGTGGACAGAAGCAGAGACTTTGTATTGCACGTGCGCTGTTGAAAAAACCGAAGGTGTTGATCCTGGATGACAGCACCAGTGCGGTAGATACGGCAACCGATGCAAAGATCCGCCGTGCCTTTGCCCAGGAAATCCCCGGCACAACAAAGCTGATCATTGCGCAGCGCATTTCTTCCGTGCAGGATGCGGATCGCATTATCGTCATGGAGGATGGACAGATCCAGGGCTTTGATACCCATGAGCACTTATTGGAGACAAATGAGATTTACAGAGATATCTACGAGTCGCAGACAAAGGGCGGCGGAGATTTTGATGAGAAGGCAGGTGAGAACTAATGGCTGAGGAAAGAGTAAAAGAATTTAAAGGCCCCGGAAAAGGTCCCAGAGGACCGCGTCCGAAGCTGGATCATCCGATGCAGACGTTTCTTCGCATCATGCGTTATTTAATGAAATATTATCCGGTTCACATGGTGGTAGTGGTGCTTGCGATCTTTGCGAATGTGTTGTGTAACGTGCAGGGAACCTGGTTTATGAAGGACCTGATCGATGGATATGTCAGACCGCTCCTTTTAGCGGAAAGTGCAGATTTCAGCGGACTGTTACAGGCGATCACGCGTGTGGGAGGTTTTTATCTGCTGGGTGTTGTGGCTGTTTTTGCCCAGAACCGGATCATGGTCTATGTGACACAGGGAACGCTCATGCATCTTCGTAATGAGATGTTTGTGCATATGGAGACGCTTCCGATCAAATACTTTGATCAGCATCCCCATGGAGATATCATGAGTATTTATACGAATGATATCGACACGCTGCGTCAGATGATCTCCCAGAGTATGCCGCAGTTTTTAAACAGTGCCATCACCATCGTCAGTGTCTTCATCAGTATGGTGGTGCTCAGTGTGCCGCTGACGATGGTCACACTCTTTATGGTGGCAGTCGTTTTGTTTTCCACTAAGAAAGCAACCGGGGCAAGCGGCCGTTACTTTGTACAGCAGCAGCGGGATCTGGGAATGGTGAACGGTTACATCGAAGAGATGATGGAAGGGCAGAAGGTGGTAAAGGTGTTCTGCCATGAATCACAGACGTATGAGAAATTCTGCGAGTTGAACAACCGACTGTACGACAGTGCCTTTAACGCAAACCAGTTTGCAAACACATTGGGACCGATCAATGCGCAGCTTGGAAACGTCAGCTACGTGATCTGTGCAATGGTGGGCGGTGTACTGGCATTGAACGGAACCTTCGGATTTACGCTTGGTTCACTGGCAAGTTTTCTAACCTTTAACAAGAGCTTTTACATGCCGATCAATCAGGTGAGTCAGCAGCTCAATGCGGTAGTCATGGCGCTTGCGGGAGCAGATCGTATTTTCAATCTTCTGGACGAGAAGTCGGAAACTGATGAGGGCTATGTGACACTGGTTAATGCGAAAAAAGTGGACGGTAAGCTGATGGAGAGTGAGAAACGAAGCGGTCTTTGGGCGTGGAAGCACGTGCATCAGGCAGACGGCAGCGTGGATTATGTGGAACTGACCGGAGATGTGGTATTTGACGACGTGGATTTCGGCTATGATCCGGAAAAGACGGTATTGCATAACGTGGATCTGTACGCGACACCGGGGCAGAAGATTGCCTTCGTTGGTTCAACAGGTGCAGGGAAGACGACCATCACGAACCTGATCAACCGGTTTTATGATATTCAGGACGGTAAGATCCGCTACGACGGTATCAATATCAATAAGATCAAGAAAGACGATCTGAGACATTCTTTCGGTATCGTTTTGCAGGATACCCATCTTTTTACGGGAACAGTAATGGAAAACATCCGCTACGGCAAGCTGGATGCCACCGATGAAGAAGTCATCGCAGCGGCAAAGCTTGCAAATGCAGACAGCTTTATCCGTCATCTGCCGGAGGGTTATCAGACGAAACTGACCGGTGATGGTGCATCCCTCAGTCAGGGACAGCGCCAGCTGCTTGCCATCGCAAGGGCTGCAGTTGCCGATCCGCCGGTGCTGATCCTCGATGAGGCCACCAGCTCCATTGATACCCGTACGGAGCGTATCGTACAGGAGGGTATGGACCGCCTGATGAAGGGCAGAACGACGTTCGTCATCGCACACCGACTCTCTACGGTCCGCAACAGTGACTGCATCATTGTTCTCGAACAGGGACGCGTCATTGAGCGCGGAAACCATGACCAGCTCATGGCAGAGAAAGGAAAGTATTATCAGTTATATACCGGAAAGTCGGCTTCATAAGGCCGAAAAATGCACTGCAAATACATTTTTCGGCTGATAAACGCCTAGATATTGACAAGTTACCCGTGGGTCACTATAATAAAAGTGACTTGCGGGTAACTTTTTGCCTTTTAGAAGAGGAATATTGACTATGAAGATCACAAAACAGGAGATTTTGGATACTGCGCTGGACATTTTTGCGGAGAGAGGATACGACAGTACGATCCTAAAGGATATTTCAGATCGCTTAAATGTCACCAAAAGCGCATTGTATAAACATTATGAGAGTAAAGAGGCATTATGGGATGCATTGATCGATCATGTGGAGCAGTATTACAGTGAAAATTTCGGTAATATGGAGAGTATCGTGATTCCGGGTAGTATGGATGAACTGACAGAGCTGACACTGCGCCAGCTACGGTTTACCATGCACGATGAAACGGTGCGAAAAGTTCGAAAGCTGCTTACCATGGAGCAATTCAGAAATGAACGGATGAAAGCATTGGCAACCAAACATTTTTACTCGGATATTGTCTCCATCTATACGACAATTTTCCGGGGAATGGAAGAAAAGGGGCTGATACACACAAATGATCCGGAACTATTAGCTTTCGAATATATAGCACCTATTTCCATGCTGATCCAGATTTATGATCGTGAACCTGACCGAGAGTCGGAGATCCAGCAAAAAATACAGAAGCACATTCATTTTTTAACATCTGTTTTGACCATGTAGCATTTGGCATCATCACGGCAGGCAACAACAAAACGAGGAGAGGGATATGTTTTATAGACTGGCAGAAGAAAGGGATATAGATGAGATATACAGTTTAATAAAAGATGCCATTTGCAATATGGAAAATCATCATATATTTCAATGGGATACCTGGTATCCTACAAAGGCTGATTTTCTTTCTGATATAAGAAAACGCCAGCTTATTGTCGGTATATTAAACTGCAATATAGCAGTAGTTTATGTCATAAATCAAGAATGTGACAAGGCATATCAAAATGGGAAATGGAAATATCCTGACTGTGAATATCGTATTATTCACAGATTGTGTGTGAATCCTGTTTATCAAAATCAAGGCATTGGGACACAAACACTTTCCCATATTGAGAGAGAATTACGAAAATCAGGTATTGAAGCAGTACGACTTGATGTTTTTAGCAATAATCCATTTGCATTGTCATTGTATTCTAATAATGGATATAAGAAGGTCGGATATGCAGATTGGAGAAAGGGAAGATTTTATCTCATGGAAAAATTACTATGAGGCTATGAAAATGATGAAGTGGTTGGATTTATTGGGTTAAAATAAGATTTGGTTAAACCATATATGATTTTAGATTTGATGCAAGTTTCGACTGCCTATAGAGGCCAGGGGCTTGGAAGGAAACATACAGGGCACAGTGTGGTTTAGTTGAAGGTTCATTTATGTTCATTGGAATTTATCTTCACATGATAGAAAAAACATTAGAAAAAGTTGATAACTCGGAGGCTTTTATGGATTACATCATAAGAAAGTTAAAACAAGAAGAAGGAAAGGTATTGGATACCTTTTTGTATGAGGCAATCTTTATTCCGGAAGGAGTAGAGGCACCACCAAAAGATATTATTGATCAGCCGGAACTACAGGTGTATGTGGAGGACTTTGGAAATCGAACAGGCGACATATGCTTTGTGGCTGAGGTTGATGAGTCGGTGGTCGGGGCTGTATGGGTTCGTATGATGGATGACTACGGTCATGTTGATAATGAAACACCTTCCTTGGCAATCTCTCTTTTGAAGGAATATCGAAATCGTGGAATTGGTTCAGAGCTCATGAAAACGATGCTGTCTGAATTGAAAGCCTGTGGCTATAAGCAGGTTTCATTATCCGTTCAGAAACAGAATTATGCGGTGAAGATGTATCAAAAACTCGGGTTTCAGATCATGGATGAGAACGAAGCGGAATATATCATGGTTAGTCAGGTATTAAAGAAAATGCATATATTGGTTGTTTATTGTCATCCGAGCAAAAACAGTTTTACGCATGCTGTAAAAGAGTCCTTTGTAAAGGGACTTGAGGATGCCGGGTATTCTTACGAGATTTCTGATCTGTATGAGGAAAATTTTTGTCCGGTTATGTCAGAGGACGAATATGTGCGAGAGGGCTTTTATCAGATGGATCGTCCGGTAAAAGAAGATGTATTAAGGGAGCAGGAAAAAATAAACCGGGCAGATATCATCGTATTCATTTATCCGGATTTCTGGACATCATCGCCTGCGATGTTAGAAGGGTGGTTTCAGAGAGTATGGACCTATGGGTTTGCGTATGGAAATGAGCAGGCAATGAAAACATTAGAAAAAGCAATGTTTCTTGTTACGATGGGTGGTTCTCTGAAAGATGAAATACGAAGAGAACAGCTGGAAGCAATGAAGACAGTCATGGTTGGCGATCGGATCAGAGACCGGGCAAAGAAATGCGAAGTATATGTTTTTGACGAAATGACCAGGGGCTATGGAAATGATGAAAACAGAGAGAAACGAGCAATTCTGTTTTCAAACAGAGCCTATGATCTGGCAAAAAATATTGAAAGTACTCTTGCAACAAGAACTCCGGAGGCAAAAGCGGATGGAATATAGATTGCCGAAAGAAGATAGAGCAATTTACCGGGAGACTGAAATGGTTAGAGAAGTTTACGAAAACGAGTTAAGTAAAATACTGGAGCTATATTTACATTTACATGAGGAAACAATTCCGGAAATGACAGAGCATCTGGAAAACACTTGGAACATGATCATGCAGGACAAAAATCACCACATGATTGTCAAGGAAATAGATGGGAAAATAGTGTCTTCTTGCGTTTGTGTGATTATTCCAAATCTGACAAGAAATATTAGACCCTATGCATTTGTTGAAAATGTTGTTACACATTCCGATTATCGTGGAAAGGGGTATGCAACAGATTGCCTGAATTATGCAAAGAGCATAGCAGAAAACAAAAACTGTTACAAAATGATGTTGCTTACAGGTTCAAAAGATGAAACGATATTGAATTTTTATAATCATGCAGGATATAACAGTACGGATAAAACCGCCTTCATTCAGTGGCTTGAATAAACAATAAGAAAGGAAAACTGCTATCTAGAATGTAAACACAGCAGAAATCCAATGGGAGGAAGGGGACATGAGAATAATAAGGGATTCACAACGAAACATCACTATAGAAATAGAAAAAATAAGCGATCATCCCTTTTATACCATGAGCTATCATGGAGATGATTGTTTTGAAGAGTATTTATTGAGAGGTGCGCATTCCCTAGAAGACTATTGTACCTTTATTGATACGGCATTGATCCGAAAGCCGGACCATCCAATATGTCACAATAAGTTCGGGTGTGGCGCTTTCGTTGCGCAAAATGCGGACAGAGATATTTTATTTGCCAGAAATATGGACTGTGAATGTGCAATTCCAATGTTGCTGCGCCGAAACGATACTCTCTCCTACAGATTTCTTTCTCTTGTAAATATGGCTTTCTTAGACTGGGATGAAAGTACGTATGATTCACTTGAGACCGACAGAAAGTTGACGTTGGCTACCGCCTATAGCCCATCTGATGGAATCAATGAATACGGATTTGCAGTTGCTATTTTGACAGATGCGGCAGCAACTTATCCGCAGCAAAATGATAAGATAACATTGTTCGATATGACCTTGCCTCGTTTATTATTGAACAAAGCAAAGTCTGTGGAAGAGGCAATTCATTATACAGCGCAATATAACTATTTCTATGATGTGGCTCCATTACATTACATGGTTGCGGATGCTTCAGGGCATTCGGCAGTCATTGAATTTGTTGATGGCAGGATGGTTGTAACAAGGGCTGAAAACAAATATCAGGTTGTAACCAACTTCACCTTGTTCGACAATCCATCAAAAACAGGATTTGGAAAAGACCGATATGAAAATATCCTGAATGCTTTGGCAAAACAAAGGGGTATTATTTCCGAAGAAGAAGCATTGGAGCTTTTAAAAAGCAATGTCATCTGGCTGCCAATCGTCAAAAAAGAGGAGGAAAGCTGATCCGTTCGGAACTGGGCGAATTGTGATATTTCCTAATGGTTAAAAAAATTGAAAGAGATTTAACAACTGTTCAATTGTTCAAAAGGAGAAATCCTGCTATGATCAATATACAAAAGCTTTTGGAATAAACGAATGATAGGAGATAAGTAAAATGAACATTGGCAGTGTGATAAAAAAATACAGAAAAGAAATCGGTATTACACAAGAAGAGATGGCAAACCGATTAGGAGTCACAACTCCGGCAGTGAATAAGTGGGAAAATGGAAATTCGAATCCCGACATTGAGTTGTTGGCTCCGATTGCCAGATTGCTGCATATTTCTCTTGATACATTGCTCTCTTTTCATGAAACACTTTCAGGTGTTGAAATAGAAGAGATGATCCGAAAAATGGACAAAATGTTTTCTGAAGAAGGTTACGAGAAGACGTATGAATGGGCGCTGCACATTGTAAAAGAGTATCCGAATTGCAATATACTGATTTGGCAGGTTGCGTTGATGCTTGATGCAAGAAGAATGACAGGAGAATGTGAGGAGCCGGACAAATATGATGATCAGATTAATTCCTGGTATGAAAGAGCATTGAATGATGAGGATGAAGAAATCAGGCATCATGCAGCGGATTCGTTGTTTGGTTTTTATTTGAGGAAAAAGAACTATCCAATGGCAGAGAAATATTTGAGCTATTTTTCTGATCACGATCCGATGAAAAAGGTAAATTTGGGACGCTTATACAAAGAACAAGGGAAGATCGAGGAAGCGTATGAGGTGTTCGAAGATGTGCTCTTTTCCGGGTACAGTACGTTGAATCTTGCATTCTCTATGATGACGGGATTGGCTCTTGAAGAAGAGGATATTGCCTATGCAAAATTTCTGGCAGAGAAAAATGGTACTTTGTCCGCTGTGTTTGATATGGGAAAATATAATGAGTATGCACCGATGCTGAATATCGTCTGTGCACAAAATGATGTTGAAGGTACCTATCAGGTAGTGGAGCAGTTGTTGGAGAGCGTGGACAGTTTGTATGGTTTCTCAAGATCAAAGCTGTATAGACACAAGAAATTTAAAGATACGGATGGTTCCTATTTACAAGTAATAAAAGAAAAACTGCTGGAAAGCTTTAGGAATGAAGAAGATTTTAGCTTCATGAAAGGATATGAACCTTGGGAGAATCTTATATACAAATAATGAATAAGAATCTTCTATAGGTTCGCGCGCAGGTGTATATTTGCAATCGTATTTTACAGCACGAATTCAGAAGTATTATTTTAGCTGCAGCTCTATAATAGGTCTGGTAAAGGAGAGATGCAAATATGAATACAAAACAGGTCAAAGAAAACAAATTAAAAATGATCCTCGGGTTTTCGATCCCGAGTATCATTGCAATGATGCTGCAAACGGTGATCACCATAACGGACGGTTATTTTACAGGAAACTATGTCGGTGATCAGTGGCAGACTTCTCGGGGCAAAAGAAAAACAAAAGGCTTCAGAGGTGTATTGGGTCTGGGCGTACAGGGAAGTGCGATCGGTTCTCTTTTGGTACAGACTGTTACAGTTTTGATCTCGTTAGGTTATTTCCTCAGTCAGAAAGCGGGAATCAGATTTCGTCGGTTCAGATTTGACAGGATGGCAGGCAGGGAAATGATACTCAATGGTTCTTCCGAATTCATTGGAGAGATGGTATCTGTTGGGGAGCACAGGAACAGGAGATTGCTGAGAGATTGCAGATTACCCCGGCTGCTCTTTGATCCTGTGGATCAATCAATTTGGAGGTGGAAAGAAATGAAAAAATTATGTGGTTCCTGGCGATTCTTCCGGTTTTGGTAACAAGTATTGTGCTTCCGTTTATGCCAGACACGATACCGATGCATCACGATCTGGCGGGAAACATTGACAGATGGGGCAGTAAAACAGAAAGCTTTATTTTTCCGATTGCTATCTTGTTTATTACACTCTTTTGGCATCTGCTGATGCGCATATTCGAGAAAAAAGCTACAAAAGGAAATACAGATAAGGAACAGATGGAAGGGAAGTCAAATGCAAAGTTTTTAGGCATTGTAGGTATCGCACAGGCAGTGATGTTAGGTTGTATGCATTACTTTATTTTGTATTCTTCCTGCAAAGAAGCAGAGATGGGAAGTGACGCAGCTGTCGATATCACAAAGGTTTCCTGTGTTTTGTGTGGGCTTTTGTTTATCGTGTTGGGAAACTTCATGACAAAAACAAAGAAAAATGGGGTAGCGGGGGTTCGCACGAGCTGGAGTATGTATAACGACGTTACCTGGCGAAAAAGTAATCGTATTGGAGCGTACTGTTTCATGATCGCAGGCGTATTGACAGTCATCACAACTGCATTTTTTGATGGGGTGGTCAGCACCGTTTTTATGTTGATCTATATATTGCTGGCAGCAGCTGTCGCAGTTGTGTATTCGAAAAAGGTATATGAGCAGGAAAAAAAGAAAAAATAAATGGGTTGAGGCTGCAAATTGGAAAAGTTAAAGATAATCGTGCCAGTGGCACGCGTTTAGCACCGACCGAGTCGGGAGACGAGATGCCCAGCCGTCTTATTTTATATAGGGCTGTCTCTTATACACATCTGACGCTGCCGACGATATGCAGTGTGTA
>CALZQA010000045.1 GCA_945828315.1 uncultured bacterium
GATAGCGTAGCGTCTCGTGGGCTCGGAGATGTGTATAAGAGACAGGTAAAAAGGAGAACGAATGATGGCGAAAAAGAAGCTTATTAGCCTGCTTTTGGCAACGACAATGATATTAAGTTTAACTGCCTGCGGGCAGTCCGGAGGTGATGCAGAAGCTGCAGAAGGTGTGGACGGAGTGGAAAGCATGAGTGGTACGGATAGCGTGAAAGAAGAACATGAACCTATTACTATCATGTCAGCGAATAAAGACTATTCCGGATTCATTGAGTATGTAAAGTCTGTGTATCCGGAGATTAACATTGAGATCGCTCCTTATCGTGGCGCAAACACCACCCAGTACATGTATGATCAGCTCTATACCGGTTACATGCCGGACATTTACAGCACCACGCAGATGTTCACCTGCTATGACAAGTACCCGGAGCACCTGATCGATCTCTCCAAGTACGATTTTACAAGCAAGTACAATGAAGCGCGTATTTCACAGTATGAGCTGGATGGAAAGTGCTATCTGCTTCCGACCGACTATGATGTCATCGGCCTTGCGTACAATGCCTCCCTGTTTGAAAGAGAGGGCTGGGAAGTTCCTTCTTCTTTTGAGGAATTGGAGAAGCTGGCACCTGTTATCAAAGAGGCAGGCTACGATCTTGCCGACTGCGCGACCCATCTGCCGGGTTTAGGCTTTCAGTATCTGTGCAACATCGCAGACACTAAATTTCTGCGTTCCATTCAGGGTCTCGAATGGCAGCGCGATTTTCTTGCGGGCAATGCCACCGCCGTGGAAGGATTGAAAAGCACCTTTGATTACATTCAGCGGTGGGTGGATCTGGGCATGTTGGAATACAGCTCCGACGATCAGTCTCCGAACGAGCACTTCAAGGAGGGCAACACAGCCTTCTTCGTGGGTGACCTTTATGCCTGGAACACCAAGGACGACGGCACGGGCGACGTCATCAAGCCGCTACCGTATCTCTCTGAGGACGGCACACAGAATATGTTCATCGCCAACACCGTGCGCTCTTACGGCCTGAACAAGAAGCTGGAAGAACCCGGAAATGAACAGAAACTGGAAGATGCGCTGAAGGTCATGGAGTTGCTCTCCACCGACGAGGGTATGACGCGCATCATGGAACGCTATGAAACACCTTCCGCAAAAATCTGCTCCTTAAAGAATTGGGAAATGCCCGAAACCAGTCCCCACTATGACTACAAGGACTTCATCGCCGAGGGCCACGTCGCGCCGCTGATCTACGCGGGCTGGGAAAACATCATGGTGGATGCCGGCAACGCGTTCTTTGCTTATCTGCGTGGGGAATGCACTGCCATGGATGTGCTGACGACGATTGACGAGCGTCAGACAGAGAACCTTTCCTCCGGTGTCCATGTATATGCCAACGTGCAAGAAACGCTTGAGGTGGAAGATCTGGCAAAGCTCACCGGCATGGTATTTTGCGAAGCGGCAGGTGCGGACCTCGCTCTGGTTTCCCTGAACGAGTGGAAAGAGGGCGTCAGCTCAAGGTATGAAAACGCGGGTGGTATCGGTGGAGTCATGATGCCGCTGGATATGACGGAGATGGATATTGTCTGCTGGCTGCCAACCGGCTGGTATGGGACCATTCAGACTTATTCCTTCACCGGTGCCCGGATCAAAGAGCTTGTTCAAACCGGCTATGACCAGAATGGTGATGGAAATACCTATCCTTATGTTCTGGTTGCACCGGAAGGTTTTGAATTGGATGCTGATACGGAATATACCGTTTATTTTGCCGGGATCACAGAAGATGTTGCCGCAGAAAGTACAATGAAAGACAGCGAAATCGTGGGTCTGATGGCAATGGAAGCGTATCTTGATCGTGTAGATATCTCAAAGCCTGCTGATATCATCTGGAAAAAATAATGTATTTTGGTAACGCAAGGAGTCGGATCATTTTATGAAGAAAAGTTCTCTAAAGAAAAACAGAATATTGCTTCCAATCCTGCTCATGGTTGTGTTAGGGATTGGGTCGTTCCTTGTATTTCACTTCTATAGAGGCTATCTGGATGAACTGATCTATCAGGAGCGATTAAGCCAGATGACCGAGGTTACAAACGAGTTGTATTCCAGTATGGATATGCTCATGAGTAATGAATGGCAGACCGCGCAGTTTATCAGGGATGGTCTGATCAGTGAACAGCCAAAGACGGTTGAACAATTGACCGAGCATCTGAAAAATCTCCAGAACGTATACGATGCGGGATCGAACAAGCTGATGCCGATCGTTATCGACGGTAGTGGCAGATATTATACCGCCTCAGGCAAAAAGGGTGTGATCTACAACATCGAGGAGCTTGTAGACTGCGAAGAACGCATCAGCAGTGTGACGAATATCTTTGGTACGGATGCAACGGATATCCTGTTTATTTATAAGCTGGAGGAGCCTGTCGTATTGGAGGACACCACGATCTGGTTTTGCGGGTATATCAAAGATTTTTCGATGATCATTGATCGTTATCACACGGATGCCTTCTGCGGACAGAGTACCGCGTATGTGATGAACAGTACCGGAACAAAGCTGTACTCCACAGACTCAGAGCAGGAAAATCAGGTGTTTGAGGGCAGAAATATCTACAGCATTCTGGAAGATATGACATATACTCATGGCAACAGCTATGAGTCCTGTATGAAAACGCTGGAAGAGGCGGGAAATTCGATCGCAAACGCTTCTTTTGATGGGACAGAGTATTATCTGTGTCTTCATCGTATGATCGACACCGACTGGGTGCTTCTCCTTGCCATACCTGCTCAATATGTTGCGACCAATACACAGATTCTGGTGGATTCCGTCGTGAGAACATTGGTTTTTGCCGGATTTGGTCTTGCAGTGATCTTTTTGATCATTCTTATGATCACCATGAGAATGCAGCAGCAGGAGCAGCTTTACCGAAAGGAGCAGGAGAACAGCGCCAAGCTGGAACTTTCCCGTCAGGAGGCGGAACAATCAAAGCATGCAGCGGAGGAAGCGTTTAAGGTGGCGGAAGCGGCAAATAATTCAAAGAGTTCGTTTTTGAGTAATATGTCCCATGACATCCGGACGCCGATGAATGCGATCGTGGGATTTGCGGATCTGCTGGAGCGGGATGCAAATGATCCGCAGAAGGTCCGTGAATACACAAGGAAGATCAAATCCTCCGGTCAGCATTTACTGGGACTGATCAATGATGTGCTTGATATGTCAAAGATCGAATCAGGCAAGACAAATCTGAACCTGTCTGATGAAAAAATAGCTGATATCATCGACGGGGCAGAAACGATCATCCGGCCGCAGATGCAGAAAAAGAGGCATGCGTTTGAGGTAGTAACTCACGATATTCGCCATGAAAATATTGTTGTTGACAAGCTCCGGCTGAATCAGATCCTGCTGAATCTTTTGTCAAACGCTTGCAAATATACGCCGGATGGTGGACATATCGTTCTTTCGGTCACGGAGCTTCCCCAGAGACGTCCGCAGTTCGTAAATTTACGTTTTGACGTTCGGGACAATGGATATGGAATGTCCGAAGAATATGCAGCTACGATCTTCGATACTTTTACTCGCGAAGAAAATCCTGTGATAAATAAAGTGCAGGGTACCGGCCTTGGAATGGCCATTACCAAGAGTCTGGTAAAGCTGATGGGTGGTCAGATATCACTGCAGACGCAGAAAGGGAAAGGTTCTGTTTTTACTGTTGAGTTGGAACTGCAGATCTCTGATGAAGAGGATAACCGGAATTTCTGGAAACAGAACTGCATCGAAAGGATCCTTGTGGTAGACGACAGTGAGGCGGTCTGCAACGACATTGTACATTCCATGGAAAGATACGGTGTACAGGTTACTTATGCGTTGTCCGGCGAGGAGGCGATCCGATACGTAGCGGATGATAAGGATTTTGATGTGGTGCTGATCGACTGGTATATGACAAGCATGAGTGGCAGACAGACTGCAATAGAGCTTAGAAAACGGATCAACCGGGAATGTCCGTTTATTCTGTTGACCTCTTATGATATAAATGATACGATAAACAGATTAGAAGAGACTTCGACAGACGGTTTATTATCAAAACCGTTCTTTGTGTCAAAACTACGTACGACTCTGGATGAAATACTGCATGGTCATGAACAGGCAGAAGATACGGAAAAAAACAACGTACTAAACGGACTTCATTTTCTGGCTGCGGAAGACAATGAGCTGAATGCGGAAATTCTGGAAGAACTTCTGAAAACTGTCGGGGCAACCGTTGACATTTATGCGGATGGCAGGCAGGTTGCCGATGCATTTGAGCGGTCATCTCCGGGACAGTATGCTGCGGTTCTTATGGATGTGCAGATGCCGGTGATGAACGGACTTGAGGCCACAAGAGTGATCCGTTCTTCCGCGCATCCACTGGCTGGGACGATTCCGATCATCGCAATGACGGCGAATGCTTTTTTAGAAGACATTCATAATTGTCTGGAGGCGGGAATGAATGCGCATGTTCCGAAGCCGGTTGATATGTCCGGTCTGGAACAGACCGTTCGGAGCGTGTTGGGTCTGTGAAGGAACTGAAAAGTTACAAAAGAAATAGAAATATGGGAGAGCATGAAAATATGATCAGAACAAAGGGAAAAAGAGTGATAGCGGCATTACTGGCAGTGCTTTTGGCAGTATCACTTCTGTCAGGCTGCGGCGCTGCCGGGAAACGGGAGGATGCAGAGACCATCACGGTCTACTTGTGGAGCAATGACATGCTCAACAGCTTCGCGCCCTACATCCAGGCACAGCTTCCGGATGTGAATATTGAGTTTGTTGTGGGAAACAATGATCTGGATTTCTATAAATTCATGAATGAGAACGGGGAACTGCCGGACATCATCACCTGCCGTCGTTTTTCCCTGCATGATGCAGCGGCTCTGAAGGATCAGCTGATGGATCTGTCCACGACGGAGGTAGCCGGTGCGGTCTATGAATCCTATATCGGCAATTTCACAAACCCGGACGGCACGGTCAACTGGCTGCCGCTGTGCGGTGTGGCAGACGGTCTGGTTGCCAACCGGGCGGTGTTTGAAGAGTACGGGATCCCGCTGCCGACGGATTATGACAGTTTGGTAGCTGCATGTCAGGCATTTGAAGCAGAAGGTATCCGCGGCTTTGTTGCGGATTTTGCGTATGACTATACCTGTATGGAAGTGCTGCAGGGCCTGTCCATTCCAGAGATCACCTCCATGGAGGGAAGCATGTGGCGCAGCGCCTACGAGGATCCTACCAATATGGAAGTTACCGGTCTGGATGATACCGTATGGCCGGGTGTGTTTGAGCGCATGGAACAGTTTATCAAGGATGTCAATATCCGCCCGGAGGATCTGGAGCTTTCCTATAATCCGGTGATACAAATGTTTACCGAGGGAAAGGCTGCTGTGATCCGATCCGGAGGATCGAACACCGTTGCATTTCAAAATATGGGTGTCGACGCGGTATTTCTTCCTTATTTCGGGCAGAACGGCGAGCAGTGGGTGCTTTCCTATCCCGCGTTTCAGGTGGCACTGAACAAGGATCTGACCCAGGATAAGGACCGTTATGAGAAGGCGATGCGGGTACTGAATGTGATGCTTTCCGAGGGAAGTCAGAACAATCTTGCAAATGGTGAGGATGTGATCTCCTACAGTCAGAATGTGAATCTGAAGCTGTCGCCTTATCTTGAAAATCTGACGCCCCTGATCAAACAGAACCATATGTATATCCGTATTGCCTCTAATGACTTTTTTGCGGTATCCAAGGACGTTGTCTCTAAGATGGTCCAGGGTGAATACGATGCGAAGCAGGCCTATGAGGCATTTGACGCACAGCTGCGGAAACCAAAGGATGGCGGAGCCGAAACCGTACTGACTCTGGAACAGGGCTATTCCAATATCTTTCATAAAAAAGGCGGCAATGAATCCTACTCTGCTATGGCAAACACCCTGCGAGGTGTTTACGACAGCGATGTGCTGATCGCACCCTCATACAGCTTTACGGGTTCTGTCATGAAGGCTGATTATACTGAAAAGATGGTGGGTAACATGATCATACCGAATCCTCTGGAAGCCTGGAAGCGGGAAATGAGCGGCGCAGAGCTGAGAGAGTATATCAGATGTTCCGTAGAGGGCGTGAAGGATGGATTTACACCCTTTAACCGGGGATCGCTGCCCGCGGTCAGCGGACTGTCCATTGAAGTACTGGAGTCAGAAGACGGAACGTATCAGCTGAGCCATGTACGTAAGGATGGCAAGGAGATCCGTGATGATGATACATTTCAGGTGACATGTCTGAATCTGGCCGCATATATGAACCCGATTCTGAGTGCTATGAACCTGGAGATAGAAAAAGAGGAGACCCGTGTCAAGAATACGTGGACAGCGTATATTCTGGAGGGCGGTCAGGTGGCAGAACCGGAAAATTATATAACATTAAAGTAACTACACTGAGATAAAAAGAGGAAAACTAATGAAGAAAAGGGTTCTTGCCGCACTATTGATATTTGTGATGATGCTCAGTATCGTGTGCTGTGGAATGGAACAGAAAACAGATAAGGTCGAGATCACCATGTATCTGTGGGACAAGTCCATGACCAGAGAGTTTACGATCTGGTTGGAAGCACAATTTCCTGACATCGATTTCACCTTTGTCATCGGATATAACACCATGGATTATTATAAGGATCTGAACGAGCGGGGTGCGCTGCCGGACATCATTACCTGCCGGCGGTTTTCCCTGAACGATGCTGCGCAGATGTCTGATATGCTCATGGATCTGAGCGAGACAGACGTGGTGGGTAGTTTTTATGATACATATATCGAAAACAATAGGGAGCCCGGCGGCGCCATCCGCTGGCTCCCTATGTGTGCGGAAGTGGACGGATATATCGCAAATGCGGATCTGTTTGAACAATATGGCATTCCGCTGCCTACGGACTATGCGGGATTTGCGGAGGCCTGCCGCCGGTTTGACGAGCTGGGTCTGACGGGATATGTGAACGATTATCGTGAGGATTATTCCTGCATGGAGGCGCTTCAAGGCTGTGCGATCCCGGAACTGATGACTATGGATGGCACCACATGGCGTACGGAATATGAGAATGAGACGGCGGATGCTCCGGTGGGGTTGGATGAAACCGTGTGGCCGGTTGCATTCGAAAAGCTTGAACAGTATTTGAATGATACCAAAGTCAGACCGGAAGATACGGAAATGGATTTTCAAACGATGAAATCGGCACTGCTGGATGGAAAAGCGGCCATCATCCGGGGGACGGCCAGTGACTGTGTGACATTTCGGGCAGATGATGGGATGAATACGGTCATGCTGCCTTATTACGGAGACACTGCGGAGGAAAACTGGCTGTTAACCTATCCGACCTGTCAGGTGGCATTGAACAAGGATCTGGAACAGGACCAGGCAAAGTGTGATGCCGTGATGCAGGTGCTGGAAGCCATGTTCAGTGAGGAAGGCCATAAACGCATTGCTGCAGACAATGCAGTACTCAGCTACAATAAAAATGTAGACATCGAGATCAATGACGTTTTTTCACAGGTCATGGACTGTATCAACAGCAACCGCCTGTACATGCGTCTCGCTTCTACGGAGATGTTTGCGATCTCAAAAAATGTGGTACAGAACATGATCACGGGTACTTATGGCGCAGAGGAAGCGTACCGTGATTTTCATGCACAGCTTATTTCCGAAGGCGATGGTGTAACACCCGATGCGTGGACCAGTCAGAAAACCGGCTATGACTATGCGTTCGGCAAAAACGGAAGCCCTGCGGCTTCTGCTGTGGTAAATACGCTGCGAAGTCAGTGGGGAAGTGACCTCGCCATCGGTTACTCCAGTGTGATCACGACATCTGTTTTTGAGGGAGATTATACGGAACAACAGCTGAACTGGCTGATCGCAAACCGTGAGGCCCTGCGAAGCGGACAGCTTACAGGCGCCGAGGTCAAAGAACTCATGGAGTGGCTCGTCAATGTGAAAGAGGACGGATCAAATCCCATCCGGCATAAAAATCTGATCCCTGTTACAAGTGGAATGGAATATCAGCTGACGGATCATGGAGATGGTACCTATACGTTGGGAGAGATCCATGTGAATGGCAGATCACTGGATGAGAACGCCGTTTATTCGGTCGCGATCTTTGGTGATAACGATTATATCGAAGCCCCAATCTATTGTAATTGTCCCATGCCTGAAAGTTTAGATCAAAAGCTTGCAGCTGTGGACACGAATGTATATACGCTGTTTCGCGAAGCGCTTGCCGGCGGAAATCAGTTGGAAGCACCCACAGAATATGTAACGATTTCGAGGTAAGGAGGTGGATCTCATGAAAAAGAGACTACAGGTGATCCTGGCAGCAGCCATTATGATCATAGGTATTACCGTGTTTGGTATCCGGTATTATCAGTTTGTATCCCAGACGATCTACTCGGAAAGTGTTTCGCATTTGACAGAGATCTTCCACCAGTCGAACTTATCTTTTCAAAATCTGGTAAAGAAAAACTGGACGCATATGCATTTATGGGCCGATTATTTACAGGACGTTTCAGATGAAGAGGAGATTCGGGAGTTTGTTGCCCATGCCAAAGAGGAAACCGGGTTTACGGAGTTCTATTTCATCAGCCGGGAGGGTAATTACCGGACGGCCGGTGATGAGTCAGGCTATCTGGATCTGAATGATGAGTTGTCAGAGCTGATCCTGCAAGGGAAGGATCTGGCAGTGAATTCTGTTGTGCCGGGACAGCCGCAGATCATGGTGTTTGCATCACCTGCGTCTTCCGGGATTTTCGGAGGCTTTCATTATGAGGCGATCGCTGTCAGCTTCAATAATTCCGATCTGGTGAATGCGTTAAAGATCACCTCTTTTGACGGCGCAGCCAGCAGTTTTGTCATTCATTCGGACGGACGTGTGGTGGTGGACAATGCTCCTGATAAACAGCACAATGTCTATAATTTTTTGGCTATGCTGAGAAAATATTCCAAAATGAGCAGCAAGGAGATTGACAGCCTGCATGAGGATTTTAAGCAGGGGAATTCCGGAGCGACACTCGTAAACATACAGGGTGTAAGCTATTATCTGGTATACGAGTCTGCAGATTTTGAAGACTGGATGCTGCTGGGTCTGATACCGTCCGATGTAGTAAATGCCAGTATGAACAAGTTGCAGTACAGTACGCTTCTTGTGATGGCAGGCATCATGATCGGACTGGGTATCCTGATGCTCGCAATCGTTATCCGGCAGAATCAGCGGAAGCTGAAAAAGAAGGATATGGAGATCTTATATCGTGAAGAGCTGTTTTCCAAGCTTTCCGTCAATGTTGACGATGTGTTTCTTATGCTTGATGCCGAGAACCTTCGTGTCGATTATATCAGTCCCAATATTGAGAAACTGGTTGGTATTTCCGAAAAGCAGGCTCGGGCAAATATTCATGAGCTGGATCATCTGGTAAGAGATGATGCGACTGTTCGCGTCCTGGATCAGCTTGCCGACATCCTTCCCGGAGAGCAGGGCGAGTGGGACAGAGAATATGTTCATCAGAAAACCGGTGAGGTGCGCTGGTTCCACGTGGTCGCATTCTGCAGTGATATTCAGGGCGAAAAGAAGTATATCCTTGTAATGTCTGACCGTACGAAAGACAAGAACATCAATCAGGCGCTGGAGGATGCTGTAAAGGCAGCAGAGAGTGCAAACCGTGCAAAGAGTACATTCTTGAGCAATATGTCCCACGATATCCGGACACCGATGAACGCCATTATCGGTTTTACGACTCTCGCAAGCGCCAATGTTGGCAATGAAGAGAAAATGAAGGATTATCTGTCCAAGATCCTTTCTTCAGGTAATCACTTGCTTTCCCTGATCAATGATGTGCTGGATATGAGCCGCATTGAAAGCGGAAAGATACATCTTGAGGAAACGGAGGTCAATCTTTCAGATATCCTCCACGATCTAAAAACCATCGTCAGCGGTCAGATCCATGCGAAGCAGCTGGAACTGTATATGGATACGATGGATGTCATGGATGAGGATGTGTACTGTGATAAGATACGACTGAATCAGGTGCTTTTAAACCTGTTGTCCAATGCGATCAAGTTTACTGCCCCGGGCGGTACGGTATCGGTCCGTGTCTCCCAGATGCAGCAGGCACCCCAGGGAAAGGGACGCTACGAAGTGCGTGTCAAGGATACCGGTATCGGTATGAGCAAGGAATTTGCGGAGCGCATTTTTGATCCCTTTGAGCGTGAGCGTACATCTACGGTAAGTAAGATACAGGGTACGGGTCTTGGCATGGCCATTTCAAAGAATATCATTGACATGATGGGTGGTTCCATCGAGGTTCACACAGAGCAGGGAAAGGGAACAGAGTTTGTGATCTGCGTGGATCTGCGCCTGCAGTCTGCTCAAAAAAAGATGGAAAAGATTGAGGAGCTGGAAGGATTGAAAGCTCTCGTTGTGGATGATGATTTCAGCACCTGTGACAGTGTGACAAAGATGCTGCTGCGTGTCGGCATGCGGTCGGAATGGACGGTTTCAGGCAGGGAGGCAGTTCTTCGGGCAAGACAGGCTATAGAGGTCAACGATGCATTTCATGCGTATATCATTGACTGGCGTCTGCCGGATATGAATGGTATTGAGGTGACCAGACAGATCCGAAGACTTGGAGATGACACGCCGATCATTATCCTCACTGCCTACGACTGGTCGGATATTGAAGTGGAGGCAAAGGCGGCAGGCGTAACGGCATTCTGCTCAAAGCCGATGTTTATGTCAGATCTTCGAGAATCACTTCTGAATGCCATCGGTCATCAGAAAACAGAAGGTCCGCTGGGAGCATTTCCGGCTTCGGATCAGACGCAGGGCTTCAAAGGTAAGAAGATCCTGCTCGTTGAGGATAATGAGCTGAACACCGAGATCGCGATCGAGATACTGAGCGAGTATGGCTTTGTGGTAAGTACTGCGGAAAACGGACAGGAGGTCGTGGAGATGGTTTCGTCTGCAAAACCCGGTACATTCGATCTGGTGCTGATGGATATTCAAATGCCTGTGATGGATGGCTACGAAGCGACAAGACAGATCCGTGCATTGGGTGATCCGCAGGCTGCATCGATCCCAATCGTTGCCATGACAGCAAATGCGTTTGACGAGGACAAGAGAGCAGCAATGAAATGCGGTATGAATGGGTTTATCTCGAAACCGATCGTACTTGATGAAGTGATCCAGGCGCTTTCAGAGGTGTTCAAAGGATAATGATTTGCCCATCCTGAGTCTTCAGGATGGGCAGATGACATTTGGGGACTCATTTTTCATATTCTTCAATGATGCAATGATGCGCTTTGCTTTTTTTGTCATATGTGATGGCCACAAGAAGGATATTTCCGGTATAGTTTATAATACTTTGTGGATATGCTTTATCTTTGATCTGTTGCAGGGCAGTCTTTGCCTCCTTATTCCATTTCAATTCTACAACAAGCGCCGGATATTCTTCGGCATATGCAATCTTTGGAACAAATACAAAATCAGCAAAACCTTTACCTGCAGGAAGCTCCCGGATAGGTTTAAAGTAATATTGCATGGAACTTAAGTATGCGATCGCAAGAACGCTACTGAGAGAGTTCTCATTATTATACTGTATGACAGATGCATAAGTCGCGTGAATTTGTTCAATACCTTTTGCGACAGTCTCTGCATTCTTATCAAGCGTTGCTTCTAAAAGAGCGTTAGACTGATCTGCGAATTCAAGCCATTCATTCCATTTGTTTTCTGAAACTGCGTCAGCAAATTCACCGCGGATCTCTTCATTTGGAATGTATGCAGCTTGCATGGGCTGGTTGTAGGCAAGATAACCCATATGGATCAATAATGTCAGCACATCATCCTTATTTTTGAATGTGATCATATCGTTTTGAAACGATGTGGTTCTCACTTTCGTTTCAGCGCCGGATAACATGGCAAGGATTGCTGTTTTCAATCCGTCAAAATCCTTGTTGATCAAAGGAAGGATCGACTTGTATGTGCCTGTCTGAGACCAGTAGCTCTGGAAAGATCCTTCCAGCATCAAATTGACAACGGCATTGGGATTGTATACATGATAGTTCCGTAAATCCAATATATTCGGCAAAAGGTCCCGGATTTAGCATCGTATACTGTGTAAAATTATTTAATGCGGATTGTGTTTTCAATTTTTTGATAGGCAAAATTCCTGTGAGGTACGCAAGACTGATAAATTTCGAGGGTTCTGTACCCTTAAACACTTTTCGGAGCAGTCCGATATATTCGGTCAGACGGGAAGTGTGGAAGACATTAAAGAAACTGAAGGAGCAGGGAATGACGATCTTTCTCACCACCCATTACATGGAGGAAGCAGAAAACCTGTGTGATCGTGTCTGTCTGATCCGGTCCGGCAAAAAGGTGACGGAGGAAACGGTTGCTGAGGTGATCGGTTCATCACCCTATGAGAATCTGGAAGAAGCGTATTTGTGGGATATGGACGAGGAGGTAGAGTAGAATGAGAAATTTTTTGAGATTATATAAAGTTGAGCAGAAATTATTTTTCCGGTCACCGGACGAATCATACATTGATGGTATATGGAATAAGGATGATGAGAGTGAGTGGCTGTCAGAGATCCAGATTCCGGTGAGAAAGAGAGGTTAATTTATCTGTTTTCTGTGATATTCACCATTGGAAAAATTTTATCTATTGTGCTAAGATTTGTTTGCGGAGGTGGAGATCATGGAAGCAGAGAATGAATTACAACAACAGCAATATGAGAAAATGACGACAGAGCCGGTGGGAAAACTGCTTTTCACGTTATCGGTTCCTACGATCATCAGCATGATGGTCACAAATATCTACAATCTGGTGGATACGGCATTTGTGGGCACATTGGGAACGAGCGAAAGCGGTGCCACCGGTATTGTATTTAGCTATATGGCCATCTTACAGGCGGTAGCCTTTATGTGCGGACAGGGTGCGGGGAGCATTATGTCCAGAAAATTGGGTGCAAAGGAACTGGAAGAAGCTTCAAAATACACTTCGACAGGTTTCTTTTTGTCTTTTTCCCTGGGGCTGGTTATGAGCGTATGCAGTTTTGTATTTTTGGAGCCGTTATTGTATTTGCTGGGAAGTACAAAGACGATCGCGCCCTATGCGGGAACGTATATTCTTTTTATTCTTCTGGCGGCTCCGTTTTTCACATCCAGCCTGACCATGAACAATCTGCTCCGCTATGAGGGAAAGGCGAAGCTTGGAACGATTGGACTCATGATCGGTGCGTTTATCAATATCGGCGCAGATATGATTCTGATCTTCGGATGCAGACTTGGGATCGCGGGTGCCGGTATTGCAACAGCGGGTTCGCAGGTGGTCAGCTTTTGTATTTTGCTTAGCATGTTTCTGAGGGGAAAAACCCAGACGCGGATATCTGTGAAATATGTAGCGCGAGATGTTCAGACGGTATGGAATGTAGTGGCGACCGGTTTTCCGAGTCTGCTGCGTCAGACGTTAAACAGTGTGGCAGCAATGCTTTTGAATAAAGCATCCGGTGTGTATGGGGACGAAGCAGTAGCAGCCATGAGTATTGTATCCAGAGTGAGCTTTTTCCCGATGGCGGTGGCGATCGGGATCGGACAGGGCTTCCAACCGATCAGCAGCTTTAATTTTGGCGCGGGGAAGATCGGTCGGGTGCGAAAGGCGTTTTGGTCAGCTTTGACGGGCGCTGAATGTGTGTTATTTCTGATATCCATTCCCATCTTCCTGTTTGCAGGCCCCATCGTCGGGCAGATGCGTAACGACCCGCAGGTCATCGAACTAGGTATCCGCGCGCTCCGTCTCATGTGCGTGGGTCAGCTGTTTGTACCCCTTACGATGATGGTGGAAATGGGTTTTCAGAGCATCGGGGAAAAACTGTTGGCAAGCCTTGGATCCTGTCTGCGGAGTGGTCTGGTGTTTATTCCAACTTTGCAGATATTAAAAAAAGTACGCGGATTGGCAGGTGTGCAGGAGGCACAGCCATTATCCTTTGTAGTTACCTTTGTTGTGTGCCTGTTTTTGTGCAGGATTTATTTAAAGCGCGTGAGAGAGTGAGCAAGTCAGTTTTGGCTTGCTTTTTTTCTATTCGATTTTTCGAACCAGCCAGTCAGTTGTTACAATGTAAGAGTGGAGGGCAAAACATATGACAGTTTTTGAGCTGGAGCAGTGCATTGAAACGTATGGGAAGGAAGTCTATTCCTTTTGTCTGCATCTGACCGGAGCGCGCGAGTGGGCGGATGAGCTGTATCAGGACACGTTTCTCACTGTGATGGAACATATCATGCAATTGCATAATGATGGGGGTGCCAATCCGAAAAGCTATCTGTTGTCTGTGGCCATCCGCCTGTGGAAAAACAAGCGGAGAAAGGCAGCATGGCGCAGGCGCATTGCCCCGGAGCAGTCCATGGATGCACCGGGCGGTGAAGTGCTTACGGGTGAGACAGAGCTGACAGACTCCATCGAGACGGAGGTGCTGCGTGCCGAAGAGCGACGGCAGGTGCAGCGCGCGGTCGATACCTTGCCGGAAAAATACCGGGTGGTGGTGCTCCTTTATTATATGGAGGAATTGTCGGTAGCACAGATCGCATCCCTGCTTCACGTTCCGGGCGGAACGGTGAAGAGCAGACTGCATCAGGCGAGAAAACTGTTGCGACAACAACTGGAGGTGTTGCTGGATGAGTAAAAAATTAGACAAATTACTGGCGACTGCCCTTACTCCGGATGTTCAGCCCGAAAGAGCGCTGAACGAACAGATCTTGCGAAGAGCGAAGGAGGAAGCGCAGATGAAGGAAGAAATGAAGAATGGCTTAAAAAAGAGAGGTGCATGGAGCGGAAAAAGAGCTGTGGCAACGGCGGTGATCGCAGCGGCAGTACTCGTGGTAGGCGGCGGAACGACCTATGCGGCGTGGCGTTACCTGACCCCTCAGGAGGCAGCAGCCGAGCTGCAGGACAAGAAGTTGATGGACGCTTTTTCCGGTGAGGATGCGATTTTTGTGAACGAGACGCAGACCTATGGGGATTATCGGACGACATTGATCGGTATCGTGTCGGGAAAGGATCTGACCGATTACGCGATGACGACAGGCGGTGAAGTACGCGCCGACCGAAGCTACTGGCTGCTGGCGATCGAGCACGTGGACGGAACTCCGATGCCGGATACCGGTTCGCCGGAGTACGGAAAGGAAACGTTTTTGACGAGCCCGTTCATTCAGGGACTGGAACCGTGGAAGTATAATATCTATACGTTTGGCGGCGGTTATTCGGAGTTTGTACAGGATGGCGTGATGTATCGCATGGCGGAATGTGATGATCTGGAGTTGTTCGCCGACAAAGAAGTGTACCTGTGTCTGGCGGATGAGAACAGTGTAGGCGTGATAGGTGAAGCATATAACTACGATGAGACAACCGGAAAAATAACACGCAATGAGGCATATGACGGATGCAATGCACTGTTTATACTGCCGCTTGACCGGGCAAAAGCAGATCCTAAAAAGGCGGAAAGCTATCTGCGATCACTGGAAAAGACGCCGGAGGAAGAACAGGAAGAAATGGATAAAGAGCTGGAGCATCTGCCAGAGTCACAGAGGAAGGAAATGGAAGAAGGTGAGGCACAGACAGAAGCTTTGGGCGCATTTGTGGAGACTCTGACAGTAGAGAATATTGATGAACTGTGTGAGAAAGTGGCAGGCAGTGAAGTGGTCGTGAACGTGGACTGGGATTCCGATTGGGTAGAGTATTCCACCTCAGGTGAAGCGGGCAGCAGCGGTGGTATGGCAATGAGTGATTTTAAACTGCTGTTTCCGGATGATTCCCCATGCATCAGTGTGCAGAGCTTCGGTATCTCCAGCGGCGGAGCAGATGGCGCTGTTTCTGCAAGCATTTCTGTTCTTCGCAGATATGAGGACGGTACGATCACGTGCGCAGATTATGTGCCGAAGGATCTGAACTTGTAACAGACAGGTGAATACAGGTAATAAAAAAGGAAGTTCCCCGATTTTTTGAGGAACTTCCTTTTTACTTTCGTTTGTCCGTCAAAGCCAAACCAAATAGCTATGTAATTAAGCAGCCTGCTTTGCGTCAGCCTTTTCGGTTAATTTTTTAATACCTTGAATGGCAACGATGACACCAAGGATCAACAGCAGTACAGCGAAGATGAGCTGCATGGTGCTTCCAAGGGTCAGGCCTGTTGTTGCCAGAGCGGAAACAAGCTTTACGATGGTCATGGTCAGTGCAGTAAAGGTAACTGCCATCATAAAGAACATGGGAACCCAAAGCATTGCGCCCTGACGTTTGGTCTTCTTTAAGAATACTGCACAGGCAACGAGTGCGAGAACAGATAACAGCTGGTTGGCTGATCCGAATAACGGCCAGATCTCAGCGTAGCCGACTTTTGCCAGCATAAATGCAAGTACCAGTGTGAGGATGGTAGCAAACCATGCGTTTGTCACTACTTTCTTGAAGGGGCTTAAATGCTCCATATCCGTGTCTTCATCTACGAAGAACTCCTGGAAAGAGAGACGTGCAACACGCGCTACAGAATCCAGAGAAGTCAGCGCAAATGCTGATACGGCAAGGTTGATCAGTGTAAATACAAGCTGATAAGGTAAGCCGATCACTGATAAGAAGTTTGCAATTGCGCCTGCAAAGATCTGGGGCTGTGTGGTCAGTCCCTGTGCAGCGGCTTCGCCGTCAGCAAAGGAAGCAACTGCGATCAATGCGATGACAGCAAGCATACTTTCCATGAGCATTGCACCGTAGGATACAGGCAGCATGCTCTTTTCGTTTTTGATCTGCTTGGAAGCAGTTCCGGAAGATACCAGTGAGTGGAAACCGGATACCGCACCACAGGCGATCGTTACAAACAGGATCGGGAACAGATACTGTCCGTCTACGTTAAATCCGTTGAATGCAGAAAGATTGCATGACGGGTTGGATACAAATACACCGATGACAGCGCCGACGATCATGAAGATCAGAAGGTAGCTGTTTAAGTAATCACGGGGCTGAAGCAGTGCCCATACCGGTGTGACACATGCAATTAAAATGTAGGCAAATACGATCAGATGCCAGGTACTTCTAGACAGATAAATAGGACAGTTCAGACCGATGGCGATGGCTGCAACTAACATTACGATCGCGATACCGGTGTTGACCCATTTGTTCAATTTTGCATATTTTAAGATAAATCCAAGTGCAACAGCCTCTAAAATAAATAAGATGGAAGTAGTTGCAACTGCGCCGTTTGCTGCGATGGTTGAGGTAACAACGCCTGCGTCATCGACAGCGAATCCGTTGAAGGTTCCGGCAACGACATCTGCGAAAGCAGCGATAACTAAGATACAGAACAGCCAGCAGAATAACAGGAACAGCTTCTTGCCGAGCTTGCCGATGTACTCCTCGATAATGTAGCCGATGGTACGTCCTTTATTTTTTACAGATGCATACATTGCTGCGAAATCCTGTACAGCACCAAAGAAGACACCACCGATCAGGATCCATAAAAGAACCGGAACCCAGCCGAAGATTGCTGCCTGGATCGGTCCGTTGATCGGACCTGCACCTGCGATAGATGCGAACTGATGTCCGAAGACCACGTTTGTGTCGGCGGGTACATAGTCTACGCCGTCCTCCAGCTCATAGGCAGGAGTCTTTGCATTGGGGTCGATTCCCCATTTGTTTTGAAGATATCGTCCATAAAGGAGATAAGCACCTCCCAGTACTACAATGGCGATGATCATCATTAAGATACCATTCATAATCTAACCTCTTTTCTTCTGGTTTTGGTATATATAAAAAACGCCTCTACAGTTCTTATGAACTGCAGAGGCGGAATATTCCGTGGTACCACTCTGTATTGCTGACATTTTCATGTACAGCCACTCAATACTGTCATTTAACAGCTGCTCCGGTAACGTGGAGCGGACGTCTGCGCCTACTATTATCATTTCGATAATGTTCAGCGTGAAGCTCGTGGGTGATGTCGCGTAGGAACATCTGCCGTCTTTCACCAACCGGCGGCTCTCTGTGAGATGTCTGATCTGCACGATGTATCCCATTCGTTGCTTTTCATCTGTCATTTGTTTTGCTACATAATGTTTTAGCACTTGAAAATCAGAAAATCAAGAAAGAATTTGCACAGATTTTACATTTATCATAGGAAACTTTTATGCAATGTTGCTAAATGCTTTTGTGAAATGTATAATAGGTGTCAGACTGTAGTAAAGGGGATATAGAGATGAAGCTATTGGTGGTAGAAGATGTTCGTGCAGAACATGGGGCAGACGCTACCGCGTGATCTGCTGCTGTTGCAGCGGATCTGGATGAGGAAACGAGACTGATCGTCAGTCAGATCGAGACGCAGACGGAAAAACTGAATTTCCTGATCGCATTCCTGGTTAAGACCTCGCGTCTGGAGAACGGGATCATCGCTGTCGCGCCAAAGCAAAACTGTGTTGGTGAATTGCTCCGGCAGTTGGATCATGCGTATGCTGCCGGTGCCGGGCATGCTGATGGACTTACAAAAACAGCCTTGACAGAAGCATGTCGGACGCGTATACTTGCGTTAGGTCAGCCGGATCAGGCTGAATAAAATGATTCTCGTGGAGATATTGGATGTTAATTGTGACTGTAATGGAGAAAATTGCAAAATAAATATTGCAGGGGCGACTCATAGTTCCCACTAGGAGTCTGCCCTTTGCTGACAGCGCAGGCTGTCAGCATTTTCGCCTTACAATCGCTATATACTATTTTTTAGGACCATGGTATCGCTATTGGGCGGCCATGGTTTTTTCGTCAATTCTGCCAAAAGGAGAATCAGAACATGAATATCGAACAACAGATCGAATTTGATAAAATAAAAGAAATATGGATGAATCTCGCAGTGACCGCACAGGCAAAAAAGCGGATCAAAGAAACCTCGTTTTATCTGTCAGAGCTGGAACTGAGAAAACAACTTCGGGATACAACAGACGCAAGATTGTTAATGGAAAAAATGGGAACTCCGCCCCTGCAGTCGGTGGATGAGATCAAGGATATTTTGACGGCTGCGGAAAAAGGAGACTGTCTGACACCGTATCAGCTGGAGCGGGTGGAAGCGGTGCTGGCGGCAATAAGGCGCCTGAAGGACTATCTGGAAAGAGGAAAACTGTATGACAATCCATTGAGTTTCTATGAGGAAAACTTTGACGCCCGGGAGGAACTCAGTGCGGAGATCGCCAGACGGATCCGGGGCGGAGCGGTAGATGACTATGCCTCCAGAGAGCTTTTACAGATACGAGGTCAGATCACAAAATGTGAAGAAGAAATGAAGCAGCGGGCGGAACAGATCCTGCGCATGAATAAAGCGTACATGGCAGACAACTACAGCACGCTTCGCAGCGGAAGACTCTGTCTTCCCGTAAAAAAAGAACACCGTCAGAAGGTACCGGGCAGCGTGATCGATCAGTCGGCCACCGGAAGTACGTTGTTTATCGAGCCGGAGGGTGTGGCAAAGTACGCGGAGCAGCTGCAGTTGCTTCGGATCAGCGAGGAAAATGAAGTTTATCGTATTTTATATACGTTAACAGCAATGGTTGCAGCTTCCGCGGATGTAATGAATGAGAATATCTCTATGATGGAACGGCTGGATTTTATTCTGTCAAAAGGAAAACTCAGCATGGATATGGAGGCGGTGGAGCCGCAGATCAATACCGATCGGAAGATCATGTTAAAGGATGCCAGACATCCGCTGATGGATCGCGCGGTCAATGTACCGCTGCAGTTTGAGATCGGTGGTGAGACCCGGGGCATCGTTATCACCGGACCGAATACCGGCGGAAAGACAGTGGCCATCAAAACGGTTATGCTGAATTGCATGATGGCCCAGTGTGGGTTACATGTCACCTGTGGGGAGGCGGATATCTGCATGAACAGCTTCTATCTGTGTGACATCGGAGACGGGCAGAATCTGTCCGAAAACCTGTCCACTTTTTCCGCACACATCAAAAATGTGCTCACGGTGCTGGGTGAGATCAACCGGGAGAGCTTTGTGATCATGGATGAAATGGGATCGGGAACAGATCCGGCTGAGGGGATGGGAATTGCCATCGCCATTCTGGAGGAACTGAGAAAGAGCGGCGCGACGTTCCTTGTGACCACTCATTACCCGGAGGTGAAGGAATATGCGGCGAAGGCGGAGGGCATCATCAATGCACGCATGACCTTTGATAAGGAAACACTTCGTCCTACCTATCAGATGGTGATCGGAGAAGCGGGGGAGAGCTGTGCGTTTTATATCGCAGACCGGCTGGGCATGCCTTCAGAAATGTTGACCGTAGCGATCGAGGCTGCCTATGGGAAAGAAGCGGTGGGAAATTATGCATTTGCAGAAAACAGCCGTAATACAGCCGGGAAAGCTAACAGCTCGAAACATACCGGGCAAAAACCGGCACTACAGTCCAGAAATCACGCAAAGATCTCAAAACTGAAAACCCAAAAGCCCACCGCGGAGCTGACGGAGAAGTTCAAGCGGGGCGACAGTGTCATGGTCTACCCGGACAAAAAGATCGGCATTGTCTGTGAACCGGTCAATGAGAAAGGTGTGTTACGGGTACAGCTTCCGGACAAAAAAATTTATATTAATCATAAACGTGTAAAACTGCACGTGGCCGCCAGTGAGCTGTATCCGGAGGACTACGATTTTTCCATTATATTTGAGACAGTCGAAAACCGGAAGAAACGGCATGATATGGAACGGAAATATACGCAGGAGGTCATACAGTATGAGGAGGAATGAGTTGAAAATACGAAAAACAAGGTTGTGGAGCGCGTTACTGTTTGGAATGCTGACTTCGATGGGCATTCTGATGACAGGCTGTGGAACATTTCATACA
The DNA here is from genome assembly GCA_945828315.1 of uncultured bacterium. GTDB lineage: Bacteria > Bacillota > Clostridia > Lachnospirales > Lachnospiraceae > W0P33-017. The sequence goes on from CALZQA010000045.1 coordinate 20,917, forward strand.
GATGTGAATGAGGAGATAAATGTGTCTGATCCGGGGGTGTCGGTGCCGGAAATGCCGGATACATCCGAACCGGCAGATCTTTCCCTGAAAAACTCGGAGAATGCCGGTGCAGAGTTCACACCTGAGTTGCCTGAAAACAGTGCACAGGGCGATCTGCCAGATGCAAGTGCGGCAGAGCTGGAGGAAAAAGAGGTGATCGACCCGGCGGGGATGACACTGGAAACGAGGGTGCATACGCCGGAAGGTTATACAAGGACTGTGGCAGAGAAAGACAGTCTGACGCAGTTCCTGCGTTCCTATCCGATGAAGGAGGCTGGCGCACCGGTGCTCTTATATGACGGAAGAGAAAAGGGTGATCAGAGCGCACATGCGGCTGTGTTTGACCTGCCGATTGAAAATCAGGATCTGCAGCAGTGCGCGGACTCTGTCATGCGCGTATATGCAGAGTATTTCCTGCAAACCGGTCAGTATGAGCGCATTGCTTTCCATTTCACGAATGGATTCCTTGCACCATACAGCAAGTGGAGGGACGGACAGCGCATCAAAGTTGACGGAAATACGGTCTCGTGGGTGCCATCGAGCGGATATGACGATTCCTATGAGTGTTTTCAGGGTTATATGAAGATGATATTTTCCTATGCAGGAACTCTGTCAATGGATAGTGAGGCAACGCCCATCGGAACGGAGGAGATCCGTGCCGGTGATGTATTCCTTCACGGAGGCAGTCCCGGACATGTCGTTCTGGTGGTTGATGTCTGTGAAAACGATGCCGGAAATAAAGCATTTTTGCTTGCGCAGGGCTATATGCCGGCGCAGCAGTTTCATCTGCTAAAAAATCCGGCTCATGAAAGCGATCCGTGGTATTATGTCAATGAATTGACGGATCCATTGCACACGCCGGAATATACATTTTCCATGGACAGTCTGAAACGGTTGCAGTATTAAGAGAAAATGTCAAAACTGTCACATTCTCGAAAGATTCTGGAAAGAATGATGTATTATAGTAGTGTATGTAAGAAGGAAACTTTTACATACACTATTTTTTGGAGGATACTATGCAGATTTTACAGACAACGGATTTAAAAAAGTATTATGGCAGCGGTGACACGATGGTCCGCGCACTGGATCGCCCCACATCGGGCAAGGTATTCGTGGAGGGCAAGGATATCTCCTATAATATCATCATCGGATTTGCGGAAAACGAAGCACTGAACAAAACCTACACCGAGATCCGTTACACCGAGGAAAAGTCCGCAAAGTGGGGATTTTGTGCGCCCACCACAGGAACGCTTCCGGTAAAAAAGATGGATGTCGCCACCAGTACGAAGGTGCTGAACGCGCTCGGTCTGCCCCATGAGCTCGGTGTACAGGTGCCGCTTCAGTTTACCGCAAACGGAAAGTGTTGCTAAAATAAAAGTAGACATGAAGAGGTGACAAACTATAAACAGTCAAGAGATTTTTGAAAGATTTTTTGATTTGTAAAAATGGGTAACCTTAATAAACCATCTGAATACATCGTATTTCAGATGGAAGCAATCAACCTAGTAAGTTGAGATTTAATGAAGCTTTTGAGTATTAAAGTCGATGTCTTGCCTCTCCAATGCATAGATGACTCTAATAAGCTTCTTTGCTACATGAGTAATAGCTACTCGATGTGGTTTGCCTTCTCCGCGTTTCTTGGCATAGTAAGTTGCAAATGTCATATCAAAACGGATTAAAGGAAGGCAACAATTAATCAGTGTATAACGGAGTTGGGATGATCCACGCTTAACCATTCTACCTCCGTGTGATTCGGTACCAGATTCATTGATGCCAGGTTCTATTCCGGCAAATGCAAGCATCTGTCCGGGATTAGAGAAGTTAGATATATCACTGTATTCTGAATAGATTACAGCAGCTGATAATGGCCCTATTCCAGGAATAGACATGTAATGAGGATGTACTTCCTCAATCAGCTTATGAATCTCTTTCTCAATGGTATCAATCTCTTTCACAAGAGATTTGTACAGTGAGAGAAGGCTGTTAAGTTCTACATCAAAAATAGAATTATTAACGCCAACAGTATTGGCTGCAAGTTCTTTTAATTGCAGAAACTGCTGAGGAGAAAACTTACCTCTGGATAAAGAACGAAGTTTTTCATAAGATGCTGAGTTCATACGAGCCATCTTTTCTGCTGAGCCATAGTTTTCAAGCAGATATAGAGCTGTTTTAGATAATCGCTCATTAAAGAATGGTTTGAATTCAGGGAAAGTACAGTTTACAAGGGACTACACAGGGTAGGTATCTGACGGGAGGGGTGC
>CALZQA010000046.1 GCA_945828315.1 uncultured bacterium
AGATAGCGTAGCGTCTCGTGGGCTCGGAGATGTGTATAAGAGACAGGCTCATCCGTGTGCATCACCTTAAACACTCTGCGAGCCTTTTCCTGTTTCAAAAGGAAATAACCCAGATGGGTGGATGTAATATCATTTTCCTGTGCACGCAAAAGAGCCATATCCTGCACGATCACCTGTCTGCTGACATGAAGCGCATCTGCCAGTGCTCTACCTGATATAGGTGTCTCGCTCTCTGTAAGCATCTGTATGATCTTTTTTCTTCGTTCGTTTCCTTTCATTGTATCATAAGCCTTTCATATAGTTGTGTGATATATGGTTTCTGCAATTTTGCTTCTTCCAATACCTCATCCTGGCAAAATACTTCATCGGCATTTCCATCTGCCAGGATGCTGCCATGAGCCATAACAATCACCCGTTCAAAATATTCCGCGACAAAATCCATATCATGAAGGATCGCAATGACCAGCTTTCCGTTTTTCGAGAGTTCGTGGATCATCGTTCCGATCCGCTTTTTTCCCTCATAATCCTGCGCAATGTTCGGCTCATCCAGAATGATCACATCAGTATCCATGGCAAGAACCGAAGCAATCGCCACCATCTTGCGTTCACTCATCTCCAGATCATAGGGATTCTCCTCTTCTTTTCCCCGGAGTCCCATCAGCTCCAACGCCTTTTCTGCGTTTTCTCTGGCCCGACTCAGATCCATTCCGATATTCAGCGGTCCGAACATTACTTCATCCAGCACATGGTATTTAAATATCTGATCGTCCGGATTCTGAAAAACATATCCGATATCAGAGGCCAGCATCGCTACCGTCTTGCCGGATATATCCTGCTCTCTGAAATATATTTCTCCGGAAACCGGCTTTAAAAGTCCTTTCAGTAAACGGACCAGTGTGGTCTTGCCGGCTCCGTTCTGACCAATGATCGCAGTTGCTCGATCATCCAGCCCCAAATTCAGACCATCAAAAATCTCAGCCTCTTTCGAATAAGAAAAACGCAGATCCCTCACCCGGAACAAATTCTGGAATGCATCGTTTGCAATGGGCGTTGTACCGCTTCCCTGCGCATCCGGCTGCTGATGACCGGATCGCTGATATGATTTCAGCTTTTCTTTCCAGTTTATATCCGACTTGTGTTCATCAAACACACGAAGCGTCGCAGACAATGTCGCCGGATACGTTCCATCCGGCTGTTTCCATCCCAGTGAACGACAGATTCTGGTAAAAGCCGGAGGCTGTACACCCAGTTTTTCCAGATCCTCTCTTGAAAAAATCCTTTCCGGAGTATCAAAATCCACCACTTTTCCTTCATGCATCAGGACCAGTCGGTCGCAATAGTCTGCCATTTTCTCAAGCTTCTGTTCAATCATGATGATCGTGATTCCGGTCTTTGTAAGTGCATCCACGACACGGAACACTTCTTCCGTTCCCTGCGGATCCAGCTGTGAGGTAGGTTCATCCAGAATCATCACATCCGGCTGCATAACGAGGATCCCCGCAATCGCCACTCGCTGCATCTGTCCACCGGACAGATCGAAGGGATTGCGGTCGCGGTATTGCCAGATATCCAGTTGCTTCAATACCCGTTCTATGCGGTTTTTCATCTCTTCCCGCTCCACACCCAGGTTCTGAAGTCCGAATGCCACTTCCCCATACACCGTATCTCTTGCTCCGGATAGCTGATTAAATGGATTCTGAAAAACCAGCCCCACATGCTCACACATCTCGCCTACAGGGACAGACTCCGCGCGAAGACCATCTACCAATACACTTCCACCATATGCCCCATTGTAAAACTGCGGAACCAACCCGATGATCGCCTGGCTGAGCGTGCTTTTTCCGGCACCATTTTTTCCAATAATACCAATAAATTCTCCCTTTTCGATGGACAAGGATATATCATCCAAAACCAGACGATCCGTTCCCGGATATTTATATTTCAGATGTTCAATTGAAATTATCGGCATGACAGAATCCTCCAGACTACAGTTGCCAGAATCAGCACGATCAAAATCACTCTGATCACCCGGTCTTCCTTATGCTTTGGACGGTCAGATAACCATGTTTTCTTTTGTTTTCGACCAAAACCCCTGACTTCCAATGCAATGGAGCGCTCTCTCGTATTTGTCAGCGCGCTCATGACGACCGGAGAGATCAACGGTAGAAATGCCTTCATCCGAACCATCAGATTTCCCTCCGTCTCCAGACCTCTGCTGCGCTGGGCATCCATGATCGTATCCTTTGTCGCCATCATCTGCGGAAGAATCTGAAATACGGAGTTGATAATATATCCAAATTTTGGAGAAAAACCGCTTTTTTCCAGTTCATCCACCAATTCCTGCGGGGAAGTGGTCAGGATAAATACGGCAAAGGACAACAACATATTCAGAATATTACAACCGATCCTTGTAGCATACAAAATGCCTTCTTTATAAAATCGAAGAAAACCAACAGAAAATAATAACTGCTGATTTTGATGATTAAATAACCCCTGTATCAAAAATATCACGATGATCACGGTGAAAGAAAATCCAATCAGCGGAAGTGTCTGCCGAAGTGTCTTCGCGCTGATCAGCAAGCAGAGACTGCAGCCGATCAGAAAAGGGAAAAGCCATAGCTTTCCCCCGATCAGGGGAATCCCTATGGCTGTCAAAATATACAACAATTTTGTATACGGATGCAAACGGTTTAACCAGGAACCGCGATCCACGTATAAACTAATACTCTTCATCAATCCAATCTCTCTATCTTTGCGTTTGCATCATACAATGCGGTCAGCTTCTTCGGAAGTCCCTTCAGGATCAGATATACAATGATCAACGTAAGCAGCTTATCCGGAACATCTACAACCAGCTCATCCAAAAGAGAGCCTACTGCTACAGGCATACCGGCTGCCTGCGTTGCTGCAAACAACGCATCGCCCCAGAAATTTCCGGTTGTACCGCCCCAGAACAGAATGTTCAGGGGTGTAGAGATAACTACTGCCGCAATTCCGCCGCCACAGGCACAGATCAGCGCTTTCGGGAACGAAGTCATAAAACCGAGCCTTGCCAGGATACCAACTACAAAACCAATACCAAGGCTGGTAAGTGCATAGATCAGTGTGATATTATCTCCGGTGGTCAGGCCATAAATCAGATTATTGGCAGCACCGCAGATGGCTCCGATGATCGGTCCTCCAAGGCACGCTCCGATACAGGTACCAATGGAATCCAGCCACAAAGGCAGCTTCAAAAGTGATGCAAATAGTTTTCCGAGATAATTGATTCCGATACATGCAGGAATCAATACAATCGTTGCCGTGTTCAGTTTTGTCTTAAAAATCGTTTTCATAATTACTCCTTTTGTATGTAACTGATAAATTTTATTGTAACTACTCCTGCAGATACGCTGCCGTGGTCATCAATCGGACATGAACCGGCTCCATTCCGTCCAGAATCAGTTCCACCGCCGCCTGCGTGTCTGCACTGACTCCGGATACCGCATCCGTCAGATAAACAACCGGAATCCCTTCGTCGATCAGCGCCATGACGGTTGAAAGCACACAGCATTCCGCCACCACTCCCGTAATCACCACACGCCCTGCCTGCGCTGCCGCCTGCTGTACTTCCGGGATCGTCAGTGAAGAATAAGTAGATTTTGAATATAACGGATACTTTTCTAACTCAGAAGCAAACCGGGACAGCATCGCATTCGCGAAAGCATCCTCATTTACATCCGCATTCACCCGATTATATTCCTGCCATGCACCCTGCGGCTCAGCAGGGGCCAGAAAACGTGTAAAGATCACATCAAGGTCCGGCTTTTCACGGATGATCCTCTGAATGTTTCCCGCAGCATCTTCAGTGGCATGGCAGCACCATTTCCCATTCGATGCATAGACATTCTGCATATCGATCACCAACACCAAATCCTTTGCCATAACCTATCCCAATCCTTACACATTGACTTTTACATGTGACATGACACCTGACATTGCGTATCAGTATATACTTCATTTGTGTTTCTGTCAATGGTTTTTCATCTTTTTGATAGCGTAACTTTACTTTCGGATTTAATCGGATAGAGTCTACCCACGATGCGCTGATAAAGTATCAGGCAATGACTTGTGGTTTTACTTTACTCCATGTTCCTTTTTTCTGCAAGGCCTATTTGCCCAATCGGGCAGACTCCGGCTTAGTCCTCTTCTGGCGTTTTTCGCCATCATTACAATCCCCAGATATGTGCATTGAAATACACGATTTTTTTATTCTGTACGGGCATGCTATGTGTTATGCTCTCCATATATTTCCCCAGCTGTCCATGTCTGTTTTTTTCCGATTCCATGATCTGGCTGCTGCTCAGGATCTCATACTCTGCACCTGCCGCCGGTTGCAGTTTTTTCTCCTGATAACGCACCAGTTCAAGCATATCTCCTCCGTTCAGATAGTATGCCCTCAGCTGCGCCATCTTGGCAGCTCCCTTTACGCTCCAGCCCATCGGTCGGGAGCTCATCCGGTCCGAAAGCACATGGCTCACATGCCCCTCCGTACTGCTTCCTTTTACTCCTCCCTGATGCTTTAACCGAAGCTTTGCCACTGTCCAGTTTGATAGTATATATTCTTTTGCTTCTTCCATTCTGGCCAGTCCTGTCTCCCTTGTAAGATATTTTTTCAGCGTCTCCACCAGTTCTATAAAATCTGGTTTTGTTTTTCTACGGATCGTCTTTCTCAGTTCATCTTTCGCATCTGCCTGACTGTCTTTCATATGGCTGGTCAGCTTTGTCAGATACTTCTCCAGATGGAATCCATCCAGTACATGTATCGCACCGCCAATACGTTTCATTCCTGCTTTGATCCATCCGCCGCCATCTGAGTTTACATATATTTTCTTTACTTTTTCCAGATCATAATGATTATCCAGATATTCATATATTTCGTCCCAGAACTTTTGGTTATCCTCCCCGCTGTTCACACTGCAAAAATAATACGGATTGATCAGGCAGTGTCGTTTGCTCTTTGGTGATTCGTTTTCAATTCCCTCATAAACATAGACCAGCTTCGTGATCAGACTGTTATTCTTCTGATGATTCGAATTCTCCGTCAGATCTCCTTTCTTTTCGCAGAACTGCAGTGACACATGATCCTCATCTGCATCAATGTAAAGATAATCCACCACTTTTTTATGTTCTGGTTTTTCCTCATTCTTAGGGAAATTAAGTGCATGTATCTTATTCATTACCGTCTGTTTACTCACCTCAGATGTCAGACTGACCTCCTCACCGCCACGGCGATAAGAACTCTGCACAGCTTCCTCAAGGAGCTTTGCCTCTGCATCTTCAGTGATTCTCTCGCCCGGATCAAGTCCGAGAATCCGATCCAGGAGGTATTCACTTTTTCCGGTTGTTTTACTTGTAAACAGCGTTTTCCGGAAAGTCACTTCCCCCAGAGAAGTGGTCAGCTGCTTTCTGCTATGGGTTTCCACTACCCAATTTTTCAACCGGACAGGACTTTCCTGAAGCATCCGATCCATTGTTTCCAGAGACTCCTTTATCATTTCTACTCCCAGCTTATGCAGTTCATCCGTGAGCCCCTGGATGTATTCTGTCAGCCGAGTGGGATCCTTCAGAAATTCATCTTCAAGTTTTTCAAATCTGGTGATGCATTCTTCTTCAAAATATTTTATACTATTAATCATAGAGGACACCTTTCTTTGTTTGTATTAGTTTGGTCGCTAAATACTTTATCACAAAGTGGTGTCCTCTTGTTCATTTAATCCGAATAAAATTTTACGCTAGCAAAAGGTGATGACACACCTGACATCACCTTTTACAAGTATTTATTTTTACTCAGATCATTCCATCCTTCAACACATCATGATCCCGTAACAGTTTTTCGATCACCGTGCCCTTAATAAAATGCAGCACCGGTTTTTTCAACAGATTTAACGGTCCCGGAAGCTCAATCTCCAGCGGTGATTTTCCATCCATCAGCTTCACCGTGCTGTCAAGCAGCTCACGGATATCGTAGACGCTGCCCCACACCTCGGGAACACCTCTGTCCACGCCCAACAGTCCATAGACTGCCTCCATCGCAGTTCGTACTGAATACTCTGTAGTGAATACCGTATCGCGGGGCGTATCTGCAAACTGTCCCAAAAATGCGAAATTCACACAGCCATCAGGAATGACATCCGGGCGGTCACCCTTGGTACGCGGCATGAAAAATGCAGTAATATACGGCATCATTGTCGGTACACAGACCGCACTCTTTTCTGCCAGTTCCTCGATCTCATCTGCCGGAACACCCAGATGGTACAGCCACTCCTCGGTGATCTCCTTTCCGGTACACTCCTTCATCGGCTTTTTGACATAATCGCCAGGTACATCCGTAAACAGGCCATAAACCCATACACATACCTTGTCCTTGTCCTGCGTCCTGAACTGTCCCTGCCTGTTGATCGTCCAGCTAAGAAGCCAGCTTGAATCCTGACAGCTCACGATACCGCCGGTAACGACCTTTCCGGTGCGGGGATCACGCTTGCAGATATTCGTGATATAGGGAATGATCTTGTCATCCAGTGTGGTGACTGTCGCAGATTCCCAATTGGTCTTTGCAACATCGGAACAGAACTTCTCCGGATGTCCAAAGGACGGATCCTGCTTTGCGATGTTTTTCCACAGATTCCAGCAGCCGCTGGTGCGCACCTCGGCATCCCCGTTCGGTGCATGGTTCTGATCGCCGTAGATCGTGCCCTCGGTACAGCTTCCGTTTGTCACGAAAACGAGATCATTTTCTGAAAGAAGAATTCCGCTCTCTGCTCCTTTCACCTTGCACTCAATGGCAGTTGCCACCTTCTTGCCATCCTTGCACTCAAAGATCACGTTTGTGACCTCGGTGTTAAACTGAAAATCAACGCCTGCGTCTTCCAGATATTTCTGCATCGGCAGGATCAGTGACTCATACTGATTGTATTTGGTAAATTTCAGCGCACTGAAATCAGGAAGTCCCGCAATGTGATGGATAAAACGCTGGAAATACAACTTCATCTCCAATGCGCTGTGCCAGTTTTCAAATGCAAACATCGTCCGCCAGTACAGCCAGAAGGTAGAATCAAATACTTCCTCGTCAAACACATCCTCGATCGTCTTGTCATACAGATCTTCGTCCTTTGTCATAAAGAGCTTCATGATCTCCATGCAGCCCTTCTGGCTCAGATTGAATTTTCCGTCTGTGTGTGCATCCTTGCCCCGGTCCACCGTCGCACGGCACAGCGAGAAGTTCGGATCTTCCTTGTTCAGCCAGTAGAACTCATCCAATACAGATGCGCCCTCGGTCTCCAGAGAAGGAATGCTGCGGAACAGATCCCACAGGCACTCAAAATGGTTTTCCATCTCACGTCCGCCGCGCATCACATAGCCTCTGGTCGGGTCAAAAATACCGTCACAGGCACCGCCTGCGATATCCATCGCCTCTAAAATATGGATGTGGGAACCGGGCATCTGTCCATCACGCACAAGAAAACATGCTGCTGCCAGAGATGCCAGTCCGCTTCCAACGATGTAGGCATTTTTCTCATCCACACCCTCCGGTTTTTTCGGACGGGCAAAAGCCTCGTAATTTCCGTTTGTATAGTAAATGCCTTTGCTGTTTTTCTCGTGTTTTCCAAGCTCGGTATTGCGGTAATCGCTGTTTACTGATGTTGCTCCGGAGCCTTTCTTTGAAGTCGTCTTTACCGCCTTACCGATAGCATCCGTTTTTGCAGCGCCTGCTCCATACTCTGTGCACTCCTGCTGTCCATTTTCCTTCGCCTTTTTTGCCAGATATGCTGCGCCTGCTCCGATCGCAAGTGCAGATGCCACTCCGAGTGCCTTCTTTTTGTTTGCCATAATAAAAACCGCCTTTCTGTCTGTGATAATGTACATTGTCAGAACTGTTTCATTCTGTTGCTCTCATATAAAAAACAGTTGTTTTTTGATATGTACTCATCATAGACATCAGGCGGCCTGTTTTCAATTTACAAACACCAGTCGATGATAAAAAACTGATCATCCGCGATGCTTTGTAAAGTTTTCGATTGACTGTGCGATATTTCCCTTCAACGCAACACTCATCAGATCCACAATATCATGATAATCTACTTTCATGCCCTGCTTGATCCAGTCCAGCATCACACCTACAAAACCATATTTATAAAACTCCGCAATAAAGACCTTGTCCTCCTCAGCAATCTCTTTTCCTGCTGCTTTTTCCTCCACCACATCCTTCAAAAGCCCATACGTCAGTTGAAACAGATAATTTTCAATCTGCTCCCGGCTGACCGAATGATACACATTCATGATAAACGGCTTATTTTCCAGCACCGCCTCAAAGATCTGCTCCAGACCCTCCTGCCAGCTGTCATACGTCTTTTTCCCTTGCAGGGCGCGGGTCGCATCCTCCAGACATGCCCACTCTACCAGATCATAAATATCCTTAAAATGATAATAAAAAGCCATGCGGCTGATACCGCAATCCTCCGTCAGATCATTGATCGTAATCTTGTCCAGCGGTTTTTGCAAAAGAAGCTTTTTTAACGATGCCTCCAATGCATATTTTGTCATGTTTGCCATCTATTCATTCCCCTCACACCACTTTTGATACTCCTCCAGTCTCTGTATAAAACCACTGAACTCCGGTACAGTAAAGTCGAGCTCGCGGTAACGGATCGGATAGATGATACCCTTATTGATGAGCTGAGCGCGCGTTGTAGATATGGAACTCACACCCTTTCCAAGATTCTTCGCTACATTTGCGATCGTACAGGGCAAATCACCGCATTTCACCATTGCAAAAATGAACTTTTTGTCACTGTCTGCACACCGCTCATAGCGCACCTTAAAAAATCCCGCATCCAACTCTACAAAAAAGGCCTGGACAACACGATCTACATCAGCATCACAGATCTCTTTCCCGTCTATTCTCTGATAAACGATCTGACATAACTGCTGGATAAAAAAAGGATAGCCCTTTGTAATACTTATGATCTTATCAATGGCATCCGGCGTATACGTCACATCAAATTTCTTTACAGGCTCTTCGATTGCCTGTTTGGACTGTGCCTCCGTCAGGGAACCAATTTCCTTATACAAAAACAGACGCTCCGCATATGTTTTTTCATCAGAGAGCATTTTGTATATTTTGGGAAGTCCTGCACCAACCACCATCACCGGATATCCCAGCTGATTCGTCCTGTGCAGCGCCGCGATCAAAGATCCCAGTTCATTTGCCTTCATATACTGGATTTCGTCGATAAAAAAACAAATGGGCTTTTCTGCTTCATATGCTGCTTCACCAATGGATGTAAATACGTCTGTCATGCTTTGAGTCAGATTACTTGACTGATACAGCTCCTTGTCCTGAACAGATAAGGAAAATGTATTGTCACCCGGATCAAAAGAAACTACCAGAGACTTGATCGCATCCAATGATCTTTTTACCAGATTCCTGAATTTTTCTTTTCCGCTCACTTCTCTCAGAAAGGTCTGTGCGCAGGTCGCGATCTGAGACACAAAATCATTTCTCGTCTCAACTTCAATATGCCTGCAAAATATATCCTGATTTTCCGCAATCTTTTGTAATCTGTTGATCAGAACTGTCTTTCCCACACCGCGCAAACCGCTGAAAATAACAGACTGCGTCGGAATATTCATCTTGAGTGCCTGGAACATCTGCTCTACATGTTCGATATCTTCCTCTCGCCCAGCAAGATAGGTCGGCATTAATCCCTCTCCCGGTCTGTATGGATTGATCTTAAACATTACACCACCCCGCTTTATGCTTCTCCATAAGCAGATCATAACGGTCATGTATGTCACTGATGGCAAAAATCATAAGCCCCTCCTACAATATCTGCGGCCACTCCTCCTCGATCACATGCATAAAATGCTCCTGCACGGCATCAAACAAATAGCCGGTCTCCTGAGGCAGTTTATCTTCCTCCGCAAAACCACCTGCCATAGATGCATGACCGCCGCCATTGCCCCAGTCTTTCAGCGCAATATTGGCCAGATTTCCGGCGTGCACATCGCCCCGTTCACTTCGGATGCTGAATTTGTAGCCACCTGCACGCTTTGCGTAGATCACTACGACCTCGATCTCTGCAAGCGCCAGAAGGAAATCGCTGAGCGCCGCCACCAGCGCATCCGGACAGACGAAATCCAAATATGAGAAACACACCTTTCCGAAACAGCGAATATGCTCGATGGCACTGCCGTAGGCCTGCAGATCCGCGAATTCCATGTTGTTCGTCTCCATCTCATGCAAAAGTGCTTTATCCGCATAATGAAACAGATATTCGTACATCTCAACATCAAATTCTGTGACGCCCCGGCTCAGCTGCAACGTATCCATGCGCAGTCCGTAAAGCAGAGCTGTTGCGGTCTTTGCCTCCGGCTCTATACCAAGCGCACGATAATAGTCCGTGATCAGGCTGGCGCAGGCACCGGTAATGCGCAGATCCGCATATTGATAATCCACCTTGACAAAGGTCGGATGATGATCGATCGCCGCCATCTCCTCCCCGATCAAATCCGTCGTATTTCCGTTATTTTTCTGACAATCCACCAGAATGATCCTGTCCGTTGACTTCATCACATCACTGACTTCTCCGTATGGTACCATCGTGATCCCGCACAGGTTCAGCATTTTCAGACTGCTGAGCTTATCGATCTGCCCTTCATGACACAGCCTCGCATGAATGTCAAAGTGTGCCAGAAGCTGTTGCAGTCCGAATGCACTGGAAATGGCATCCGGATCCGGAAAATTGTGTGTCTGTATCCAGACGGTTTTGTTTTTGCAAAGTTCTATCAATTCGTTGGGATTTATCATCTGTATAGATCCTCCAGTGTAAATAAGTGAACTTCTCCATTCTGTTCCAGTTCTTTCAATCCTTCCGTAAACCCGCCTTTTGAAAAGATATAAAAATGGTATTTGGAACCTTTCCCAAACACCCGGGCGTAACTTCTGAGCAGTTCCAATTCATCTACACCGATCCGCTCATTTCGGAATTTGCAGGAACCGATGATATATTCTTTCCCCTCAACGGGCGTTCCCACAATATCGATCTGCACCTGTTTTCTGGTGGCAGTATCCGTCCCCCACCATTGTCCTACATCCTTCAGCAGAATAGGTAACTGATCAGCGTAGTAAACCAGATAGTCCTTACACATTTTCTCAAAGACCAGCCCCATATAATCCGGAAGATTTTTCTTCACAACATGGTCATACATATCTGCAATTCTGCCGGAATTGATCGCCGCCATGTTCTGCGGAACAAAGCGATACCAAAACCGAAACAGGTTATCTGCCAACAGATAAATAGATTTCTTTCCCACCTTCTCTGTAATGGGTGTCTCTTTTCGTACAATTCCAAGATCAGATAACGATCGCAGATATTTTGTACAAGGACCAGTCTCCAGCCCGGTCTTCGTCGCAATTTCATTTAAACGGGAAGCGCCCTCAGCAATTGTAGTGATCATGGAATTATAGACCGCCGGCTCCCGCAATTCCTGTTTCAGCAAGTTTTCCGGTTCTTCATATAAATAGCTCGTTCTGTCAAAAATGTTCTCTAAAACAGCCTCATCTATATTATTTGTCACATGCAATTTATTGATATAGTGAGGAACGCCTCCTGTGATCCCATATATGAGCGCATTCTGTTCTTCGTTCAGTTCCTCATGAAAAAGGGCTGTTTCCTTATAGGTCAGCGGCTCAATCTTAAACTGCGCCGTGCGCCTGCCGTATAAAGGACTCTCGTACCCCAAAACCTGATATTCCATAAAACTCATGGACGATCCGCATAGGATCAAATATATATTTTTATTACTCCATATGTGGTCGATCAAGTGCTGCAGCCTTGACGAAACAGACTTTTCCGCTTTGGCAAGATACGGATATTCATCAATCACAAAAACGATCCTCTCCTGCTCTGACATCCTCGTGATCTCCGCAAATGCGCTGTCAAAGGAATCAAAAACCGGGGCACCGGTGCCGTTTGGATTCTGGCAGCTGTAGATTGCCTGCGACAATATTTTGAGATTTTCCGAAGCAGTTGTGTCCAATGCCGAAAAATATATATTCTTTTTATCCTTACAGAATTCATTGATCAAAGCAGTCTTTCCAACACGTCTTCTACCATAAATAACAATGCATTCAAATGCATTGCCTGCATATCGTTTATTTAATTTCCGTAACTCAGTTTCCCTGCATAAAAACACTGCTCAACACCCTCTTTCAATTATTCTACTCACAATGTACTATCTTACGAGTAGAATAATTGTTTTTGTGTGATTTGTCAAGGTGCGGCAAAGCTTTTGGAATCCGCTGCTCTTGCGTTTTCTGTCACCCAGACAGATACCGAACCGCCGTCCACAGGAAATTCGCCCCATCCGTCCGCTCCGATCAGAACGTGCTCCATGCACTTTCCCATCGCATCCACCATCTGTGCACCCGCCAGACGCATGCCGACATACATCCGCTTGCGTCCGCCCACACTGTCTGTCAGGAGCACAGCAATACCTGAATCCGCATGCTCATCATCACCCTCTCGCGTAAAGCCGACAATCGATGCATCATCAAAATACAGGTGTTCTTCTCCGTACGCATAACACTCCCGGATCTTCAAAAGTTTGGGCAGGCAATCAACCGGAGCGATCCCGTCGTGTGGAATGCCATAATAATCTCCGTAAAATACACACGGAACTCCGACTGAGCGCAGCAGGATCAACGCATAGGCAAGCGGCTTGAACCATGCAGGAATAAAGGAGTAGAGCGCCTGCCCCGGCTGTGTATCATGATTATCCACAAATGTCACCGCATGTGCGGGATCCTTACCGGTAAGCGTATCATCGTAAAGCGTCCGCATATCAAACCTGCCGTCAGAAGTAGCCGCCTGTAAAAACTTAAAATGAAGCGGCACGTCAAACAGACACAGGCTGCCCGCTGTCACATCCAGATAATGAAGAAGTTTTCCGATATCATTCGCCCAATACTCACCGACGATAAACAACTCCTTTCCGGTTTTCTCCCGGGCATAGGATCGCATATCGCTGATCCATTCCCGGTAAAAGTCGAATCCGATATGCTTTACCGCATCAAGTCGGAAACCATCCATATGTACTGTGTCCAGATACCATTTTCCCCACGCATGTGTCTCCCTGATCACCTCCGGATGATCCGTATCCAGATCAACACCCATCAGATAATCATAATTACCGTTTTCCGTATCCGTCTCCCGATTCCAATGTTTTCCGTCAAACCGGAAAATGCCGCTGCGCTTTGTGGCATCGTCCCAATCTGTTCCACTGAAATGAGCCGCATTCCACTGAAAATCAGAGTATTTTCCTGCACGTCCGGGAAAGTCAAAACGTGTCCATGCCCGAATCTTCTGAGGACCACTGATATCCTGATTGCGGTTCGTCTTCAGTTCCTCCTCCGCCATGACCTCCTCTGTCTCGTCTGCACCCATACGCTGGTTGAGAACGATATCACAGATCACATCAATCCCTTCCTGCTGCAGTGCAGTTACCGCCTTCAGATAATCCTCTCTCGTTCCGTATTTCGTCGGAATTGTTCCCTTCTGGTCAAACTCGCCGAGGTCATACAGATCATACACATCATAGCCGACACTGCCGGCTCCTGCTGCTCCTTTATAAGCCGGCGGAAGCCAGACCATATTGACACCCGCTGCTTTCAAAGACGCCGCCTGCGCAGCCAGCTGCTTCCAGTGCAGTCCGTTTGCCGGCAGATACCACTCAAAGTACTGTATCATTGTTTTATTATCCATATTGCTACTTCATCTCTTTTCTAAAACGAGTTATCTGATATAGTTTGTCCACACACGATCTTCTGTTTCCGGAAGGCCAAATTTCTCTTTTCCAAGTGCAATACTCTTCATAAGGAATGTCATGTTGCGCGCAAGCACCCGCATCGTCTGCTTCCCTTCTTCATCAAGCTCCGCATCCCCGGCATTTTTTCCATGAATACAGTTCCAATACTGGCTGGATGCGATGGGCATATTGGCAATGGTGAAGTATTTATTCAGTTCATCAAAGGTTGCCGAGCATCCACATCTTCTGGCACATACCAGACTTGCTCCCACTTTCATGGTCTTGTCAAAATGTGTGCTGCAAAACAGTCTGTCCAGGCATGCGATCAGCGTGGCATTTGCCGACGCATAGTAGACAGGAGATGCCACAATCAGTCCGTCTGCTGCCTCAAATTCCGGTGCAAGCTCATTGACCACGTCATCAAATACACACTGGCCCTTCTCCGAACATGCTCCGCAGGCGATACATCCGCGGACACTCTGATTTCCGATCTGAACGATCTCAACCTCCACGCCTTCCTGTTCAAATACCTTTTTCATCTCACGAAGCGCAATGGATGTATTTCCATCCACCCGCGGACTTCCATTAATTGCTAAAACCTTCATATTTTGATTCCTACCTCGTATTATAAAGTAGTAGTATTTATAGTCCCTCTCCAAGGACTGTGTGCTATACTGTTTGAAGATACTGTGGATTGGTACATTCCTCCTACCACTTGATGGTTGCAGAGAGGCTCCAACCACAGTCTCTTTGTATAGTTGTTAATCAGTTAGATACCGCATGACGGTTTATTTAGTACGAGGTTACAAGCGCAAAGAACCCTGTGGTCCTAAACAGTATCATTACAATCCCTTTAGGGAAATCTATTACTTAGGAGTATTCTTATGATCTACGTTGGAATTGATGTTGCCAAAGATAAGCACGACTGCTTTATCTCTAACTCTGATGGCGAAATCCTCTATAATGCTTTCACTATCCAAAACAACCGGGAAGGCTTTGACGAACTATATCAAAAGATACTTTTCGTTGAAGTCGATATGTCCAATATAAAAGTAGGACTGGAAGCCACTGGACACTACAACTACAACTTACTCGGTTATCTCATTGATAAAGGTTTGCCGACCTACGTTATCAATCCGCTTCACACTAATCTTTACAGAAAAAGTCTCAGCCTTAGAAAGACGAAAACGGATAAGGTGGATGCCCGAACCATTGCTATGTTGTTGATGTCTGATGTGAACTTAAAGTCCTACTCAGTTACATCATATCACAATGAGGAGCTAAAGTCACTCACTCGTTACCGTTTTGATAAGGTTCAGGAACGGGCTCAGCTCAAACAGTCCATCTCCAGACTGGTCACCATTCTGTTTCCGGAACTGGAAAAGCTCGTTCCTACCCTTCATTTGGCTTCTGTATATGCACTTCTCGGTGAACTTCCCTCTGCCGACCAGATAGCCTCTTGCCATTTGACACATCTGACAAAACTTCTGCAAACAGCTTCAAAAGGTCGCTACAGCCGGGAGAAAGCCATTGAGATCAGAGATGCTGCCAGAACCTCGATTGGCTCCAGAATGCCCGCCAAATCTCTTGAATTAAAACATACTCTCAAACTCATCGGCGAGTTAGATTCTGAGATTGCTGAAATCGAATCCGAAATCAAAAAGATCATGGATGAGATCAATTCTCCAATCCTGACCATTCCAGGTATTGGTTACCGCATGGGTGCTATGATCCTTGCAGAAGTGGGCGATTTTTCCCGCTTTGATTCCCCAGACAAGCTCCTTGCCTATGCAGGTGTATCACCCTCGACTTATCAATCCGGCCAGTTGGAATCCTCGTACTCCCACATGGAAAAGCGTGGTTCCAGATATCTGCGTTTTGCTCTGATCAATGCTGCCAAGTATGTCTGCCACTGGGATGAAAGCTTCGGTACCTATCTCCAGAAGAAGATTTCGGAAGGGAAGCATTACAATGTTGCCATTACCCATGCCACAAAGAAACTTGTGCGGCTCATCTATGCAATGGAGAAATCCGGTAAACCTTACATAAAAGCTGCGTGATCTTTTTCTGATATAAAACACTCCATTGGAGCACCGACAACCGATGCTCTGTTTGTCATGCGATTTTCAATGTGCATTTGTTACTGAGAGACTTGTTTCAGGGAATTGAAAAATCTCCCAAAAAACTATTGACTTTTAATAGTTAGTCTCTCTTTTCTATTTTGAAATTCTTTTCCTCTTTCATCATGTGAACCTATCCTAAATATATCATAATGCGATTTTCCGGTAAACTACAAAATTCCGCACCTACAGAACCTGCCACCGGCAGCTTCTTACGGATGCATAGCAACAAAAAATGAAGTGATGCCGTCTTGACATCACTTCACCATTTTATTTTTCCTTATAGTCCCGGATCACTTCCAGTGTCGGCAGCACATTGCCGTCATAATCAAACAGCGCCTGATTTGCCCACTCATTGCCACAGGGTCCCGGATCATGCATGTATTCCAGAGAAGCCGGTGTTGCCCAGCCGCTGCCCGGAACGGGAATCCACGCAGGCTCCCACCAGAAAAAGCCCCTTGCCCGATGCTCTGCGACCGTCTCCAGACGTGCGAGAAGTGTCCGCATGAAATCAGCCTGCCCTTCCTTTGTCATCGGGAACTCGATCTTTTCCACCAGTGACGGCTTTGTGGCATAGCCCTTGCGCTCACTGTCAGATAATTTTTCGTATGCTTTATAATCCTCCATCGTGTATCCCATGGATACCTCGGCGATGATCAGATCCTTGTGATAACGCTCCGCCATATCATTCATATTGTTGATGAGCTGATCCATCGTACCGTGCCAGAAAGGATAGTAGGACAGACCGATCAGATCAAAATCCTCACCTCTGGCAACATAATTGTCAAACCAGCGGCGGTACAACTCATTGTTTCCGCCATTATCCAGATGGAGCATCACCGGAATATCCGGATTGCTCTTTCGCACCGCGCGGATACCGGCGCTCACAAATGCTGCGATATTGTCATACTCGCCGACACCTGCATCCACATCGATCTTTCCCTCCGGCCAGAGCAGTCCGTTGGACAGTTCATTTCCCACCTGTACCATGGTGATGTTGACACCCTCTTTTTTAAAGAGTTCCATGGTATCAAACGTAAAATCATACACTGCCTGCGTGAGTTCCTCGACAGTCATCCCTTCCCATGCCTTTGGCTTGATCTGTTTTCCGGGATCAGCCCAAAAATCACTGTAATGGAAGTTCATCAGCACGCCAAGCCCTTTTTCGCTGACGCGCTTTGCGATCTCCAATGTCGTCGGAACATCGTTTTCTCCCGCGCCGTAAGATTCATGATCTTTCCCCCAAGGATCATTCCAGATGCGCAGACGGATCGTGTCCACATCATAGTCCTTCATGATATCTAAAATATCACGTTCCTCACCGCCATCATAGTATTTTGCCCCAAGACGCTCCAACTCCAGAAGAGTGGATAAGTCCATACCTTTTACATATCTCATCATCGTCTTTTAATCGAAGTCAAATTTAGTAAACCGTTCGTGCATTGCACCGTAACGGACACGCACCAGTTCATTCATCTTTAAAACGTCCTCTTCCGTGCCACGATACTGGCAACGGATGCAGCTGTAGATACCTGTATCCTTATTGTAAAACATATCGATGTCCAGATCTCTCATAAAACATGAAGGGCATCTATAATTTAATTTGCCTTTTCTAAGTTGAGCCATGTCGCAAATACCTCCTTGTCTGAGATTTTCTTCTTATATCCGAGCTTAAACATCGGTGAGAATGCATATCCCTCCTGGATGTAGCCCTCTGCTCCACCGGTCTGTGTCAGAGAAACCTTTGTCTCGATCGGAGGAACCACAGCGCTGACTGCAGTTGCATCTGCCAGCTTCTCCTCACGGCACTTGTACTCGTAATTGATGGTCTTCTCGTCTGCGCCCTCGCATTTCAAGGTGATACCGGTCATATCCTCCGGATATTCGGTCGTACCATAGCAAGCTACCATGTACTCGTCCAGATATACCTCTGCGCTGGGATCGCTCATCTCTAAGATCGTACGCTCGATCTTGATATTTGAGGAGCCCTCCTCGAAATATTCTTTTGTCTGTAATTTTACGGTCAGACCGTTAAACTCAATTTCTACCGGATCAAGGGTAAGGATACGTGTCTTGCCTTCCTGTGAGAAATGTGCGTGTGTCGGGCAAAGGCACAGATCAACTTCCTCTCCGTTATAGCACAGCTTCGCGCTGCGGACGGTTCCCTCTCCAGCATAGTGAGTAAAGTAACCTGCACGATATTTTTCCTGAATGAGGAACGGATAAGAAGCATCCTGTACGTGCTTGGTACCGATACCTACCGGCCACTCCAGTTTTGCTGCATAGGGACGGAGATCTACGATCGCGCCGCCCTGATCCATGTTGACACATGCTCTCATGTAGGGATCGCAGTACCAGAACAGCTGCTTGTCTGATCCGTATAAAATATCGCGCCACAGAGCACACTCAGGCTCGGTGTAGCGTTTCTCCTTGGTCACACCCTTCTTCTCTCTATAGAAATCTGCAAACTCAGACATAGTCATGTCGATCAGCTTGCCCTCTTTTTTCAGCTTGCCGTAGTAAGCACATCCATCGGTGTATGACTTCAGCAGCAGCTCATAGGGCTGCTCCCAACGACCCATCTTGTTCATCCAGCCGGGTCCTACGAACATCATGTTATATGCATATCCGTTATTGTATTTTGCAAGATCATGATACTGGTCGATCAGGTTGTACAGATAAGGATACTCCCATGTCTTGGTATCATAGATCATACCGCGGAGCACATTCTGCGGATGGGTTCCGAAGTTTGACCCGTTACCGTCATAGCATGCGATCAGGTCTCGGGATAAGTGCGGGATCGCTACGATTCCGGAATCCTCTTCCTCATTTGCTGCCGGTGCATGGGTGTTCTGCTTAGACGGGATCCACGGTGCCCAGGGGCCGCCGTCGAACAGTGTATACCAGGAATTGTTACAGGTATGATAAGCCTTCGGTCCCTCTTCCCAGCAGGTCGCTACCGCACATTTCACGCTGGGATAAGTTGCCTTTATGTAATTAGTCAGATCTGCATCCATGTAATAAGAGCCGGTTGACTCCGGATAGAAGCCGAAACGCTCATAAAACTTGCCGAACACATCATCGACGATGGCCTTCTTGTCCTCCATGGAGAACATCCAGATACAAAAGTCCTTTGTCTTATATTTCTCACGGAACTGCTCACAGGGAAGTCCAAGCAGTGATAATGCGATCTCATCGCCATATACCTCGTGATCGTGCTTTGCGATCTCTACTGCCTCGTCGTTGAAAAGTGCTGCATAGGTCATCTGAATGGTTACCTTCAGGCCATTCTCATGTGCCAGTCTCTGCTGTGTCTTGAAGATGTCTAAAGACTCGGTGATCAATGCCTTGTCTCCGATATCCTCCTCCTTGCCCTGTCCTGTCACGGTCGCAGAATACTCCGGAACCATCTCCGGTCTGTGGATGACGTTCAAAATCAGTGGATCCATAAATAAAAGCCCCTCCTTAAATAGTTTTTCGTGTTATTTTTATGACTGCGCAAGTAAATGCGTTTCTGATTGCGCAATCGGTTGTTCATATTTGTAGTATACTATGCGTTTTGTAGGATGTCAATCTCTTTTTTCGGGAAATTTGCAACCATTAGTCACCACTGCTTTGCTCTAGGCAGAACTCGTCCGAATATACTACTGTGTAGACTCCTTCAGCACGACCTCATAAGGCAGAAGACTGCGCTGCGGCACCTCTATATCCTCAATCACATCCAGGATCGTGCGGCAGGCGACCATCCCCAGCTCCCTGGCATTAAAGGAAAGCGCCGTGATCGCCGGCAGATGGTTTTCGAGCAGTGGACCATTGTAAAAAGAAGCTACTTTCATCTGCTCCGGCACCTTCACATGCGCCTCGCGCAATGATTTGAGTACACTGTTTGCCACCGCATCATCCATACATAAAATGGCATCCACAGACTTTGCACACAACTCCCGCACGGTTTTGTCGATCAGCACCGGGTTGTCCAGCCCGAGGTGTACAAGTGCCGGATCGATCTCTTTTCCCTGCTGTTCGTAAGCATCGGTAAAACCTGCGTACCGCATTTTCGTCACCACATGTGTTTCGTTTCCACCGATGAGCGCGATGCGCTCCATTCCCTTGAGCAGCATAAGCCCCGTCAGCTCCCGGCAGGCACTTCGATGGTCATGATCGATCTGGATCACATCCGGATAATCACTGCTGCCGATCGTCACAAAGGGCACCTTTTTTTCCTGCAAAAACTCGACCTGAGCATCCTTGACAAAGGAGCACATCAGGATCACACCATCCACCTTCCGGTTGGCAATGATACGCTCCAGCGATGAGATATCCTGATTATTGCAGATACACATGAGCACATCATACCCGACGGTTCCACTGATCTTCTCGATCCCGAACAGACAGTCCTGAAAGAATGTGAGATCTGACATACCATAGTGTTCCGGCATTACCACGCAGATATTAAAGGTCTTGGATTGCGCAAGTCCCTTCGCGATCACGTTCGGCTGATAATCATGCTCCTCGATATAGGCAAGCACCCGTGCCCTTGTCGCTTCTCCGATGCGCCCCTTACCGGAGATCGCCCGGGAAACCGTCGTCTTTGACACCCCAAGCGCCTCTGCCACATCCGCAATTGTAATGTTTTTGTTTTCTGCTGATTCCATATATCCCCCTAAATTTGCGCATCTTTTTGCGCAACTGCGCAACTCATTTTCTATATCATGCCATGAATTCCGAAAAAATGCAAGAAAAAAGTTTAATTCTCCGGATGACATAATGCCAAAAACCGGAAACCCCTTTGTTCAGAGCTTCCGGTTTTTAACGATTGGATACATCACGCCTCACATTTCTGTGTATCCATTTCTTAACGACGCTGATGCTTTTATAATCATATCATCACGTATAATCCAATTATCCTCTTTTGAGGGTAATGGATTATTCTCCTTTCTCCCAATCTCTTGGGTTTTATTGAATACTCCATTATAATACTTAAAGCACTGTGGATCTGTACCTATATTACTACAGCTTTGACTGTTCGGAGGTGACTCAGACCACAGCTTTTCGTCTATTACTGGTAATTAGTTTGTTAACGCTTGACGTTTCTATTTACGTGATTACACAGCCGAATTCTCTGTGGAAGACAGCAGTGCTAAATATTATTTCAGGAGGTAAATCTCTATGTCCATGTACTTTGTTGGAATTGACATTTCCAAGTACAAACATGATTGCTGCATCATTTCTGCAGCCGATCGGCAGATTGTTTCTAAATTTACCATTACTAATGACAAAGATGGTTTTGAACATCTGCTTACTACTTTTAATTCTCTCTCCAATCCTGAGGATATAAAAATAGGGTTTGAATCAACTTCCCATTATGCCCTCAATCTCGAACTTTTCCTCGAAAACGCTCACCACAGCTTTATGGAAATTAATCCAGTTCTCATCAAGGAATATAAAAAGTCTACAACTTTAAGGCGAACCAAAACCGATTCTGTTGACTGCGAATCAATAGCACGGTGGTTAATGACAGTTGAGTACAAACCCCATTCAAAAGGATTTTACCACGCTTATTCCTTAAAGTCACTAACCCGTTTACGAGACAGACTGATTCGACAGCGTTCTTTTTATCTTGTAAAGATCACAAATGTTTTAGATCATACCTTTCCGGAATTTAAACCATTTTTCAATGAGCGTCTTTCCAAAACGGCCATCTATCTCCTTGAAAACTACGGCTCGGCCGAAAAAATGGCTCATATGAATTCTGCATCTTATGACAAGCTCCGTTGTATTTCAAGAGGTAAGTTTTCTATACAACAATTCCTTCGTTTAAAAGAACTGGCCGCCAACACAGTCGGTGTCAATAATTCTATCTTTGACATTGAATTAAACAGTTTACTGACCCTATACAACTCTCTCTGCAAGGAAATCAAAACCCTTGAAGCCGAGATTACTAGACTTATTGAAGAAGTACATCCTCACTATATGTCCATTCCCGGTATCGGTCCTATTTCAGCAGCTGTTATTTATGCTGAATATGGTGACATATCAAACTTTTCAAATCCCGGTCAGATGCTTGCATTTGCCGGAATCGAACCCGGCATTAACGATTCTGGAACAGAATCTCATGGTGGCAGAATGGTGAAGCATGGTTCTTCACAGCTTCGTTACGTTCTTCTTAATGTGTGCCTTCCTTTAATCCGTTTTGATATAACCTTTGCATCCTACTATGCAAAGAAACGTGCAGAAGGCAAAAAGCACAGGGTAGCTATTACTCATGTAGCAAAGAAACTGATCAGAGTCATCTACGCATTGGAGAGGCAAGATGTAGACTTTGACACTCAGAAACTTCGCTAAAAGCTATTCCTACATATATTTATCTATCCATCCGAAATACGGCGTATTCAGATGGTTTATTAAGGTTACCCATTTTTATAAATCAAAAATCTTTCAAAAAACACTTGACTATTTATAGTTTGTCACCTCCTATTTTTGGCTGCTTCCTCTTTCAATGACTTAACCAATTTCCTTAAA
>CALZQA010000047.1 GCA_945828315.1 uncultured bacterium
TACACACTGCATATCGTCGGCAGCGTCAGATGTGTATAAGAGACAGGTACCTGCCTTTCATAAATTTGTGTCCCACACAAGTTTTAAGTTTTAACTGCTGTCTCCTTTGGTCCGTACCTCCATTTCTTCAGATTTACCAAGGTCGTCTTAACTGTTCATTGGACTATCCTCCGTCTGTTGCCTTTACATGCGTTTCTGATCTGTCCTCATCTGTCCATCGGACTGTACCTCCTATGTTTGGCTTCCATCACATGTACTTCGTTCGGTCCTAACTGTTCATTGGACTGTACCTCCTTGGTATGGTTCATCTCCATCTGGTTCATCTATGTTAAATTTTAGATTCGGATGAAGAGTTTCCTTTGAGAACCGGTTCTGTGGATCTCTTTGTTTGTGTCTCTGTTGTTTTGTTGTTGAACTTATAATAACAGCCAATTCACAGTTTGTCAACCCATTTTTTAAAAATTTTTTGATAATTTTGAAATTGTCTTAAAATTCAGACTATTATGTGCAATTTAGCATACAGTTTCTCCCGGTGGTCCTGTTTCATTGGAAATGCCTGTCGATAGTCCGGCACGTCATCCTTCAGGTCATAATAGATCAGCCCTTCCGCATCCGAAAGCTCCGCTGCCACCGTTCCGTCCGGCAGGATCACGCAGCTGTCCCCGGTATAAACCAGCCCGTTCTGGGTGCCCACTGTGTTGACGCCAAGGATATAACACTGGTTTTCGATGGCACGCGCCCGGAGCAGACACTTCCAGTGCTCCCTCCGGCTGCCTGGCCAGTCCGCCGCCACGATGATCACGTGGGCCTGTCCGGACACCGCCTGAAAGATCTCCGGGAACCGCAGATCATAGCAGATGAAATGGCTGAAGGGAATTCCCTCCAGCGTAAAATGAGTCACTGTCTCTCCCTTTGCAAAATAGCGGTCCTCGCCGGAGTAGGAAAAGGGGTGGATCTTTACGTAATCGCTCAGGACTTCGCCCCGGGCACTGATGACCGTGTAGTGGTTTTCACCCCGTTCGCCAGCGAGCGCCGTCCATCCGAAGCCCACCGCGATGCCGATCCGTTTTGCCGCCGCGCGCATCGCCTCCACGCTCTCCCTGTTTCTTTCCCCGGTCAGACCGATATTCATAGAAAAGCCCGTCAGGCTCATCTCCGGAAACAGTACAAAGTCCGCACCTTCCGACCTTGCCTGTTCCATAAAACGAATCGCCCGACGGGTATTTACTTCTTTATTCTCAAATTCAATTGCCAGCTGACATAAAGCAACCTTCATTTTACGCTTCTCCTTGTCTCTCATGGTCTCTGTAGAAAAACGGCTCCACTAGTTTCCGGTTAAACCAGTCGATGAGCGGCCCCATTCCGAAGGCAGTGGCCACCGTCGCCACACCGACCACTGTTTCCAGCCCTTCCAGCCCCTGACTGAGCACATAGGATGACACGCCTAACACAACGCAGATCACATCCGTCGTGATGCGGACATACTTAAATTTCCCCAGGTGAAACTTGTTTGTCAGGATCAGCGCTACCGCATCGTAGGCAGATACACCCAGATCCGCCGTTATGTACAGCGATGCAGAAAAACACAGCAACACAAATGCTCCCGCAAACAACAGCAGCTTCATGGGCAGTGACAGCTCAGTCATGCTGCTAAAGCACAGTTTCTGGAAAAACTCCACCATGTAACCCAGCAGAAACAGATTGATAAACGTCGCCAAACCCAGATAATGACGGTCACAGATCAGGCTGAAACATAACATGATCACACAGAGCGCCGAATAAACCGTTCCGTAAGAAAGCGGGATCACCGCATCCATTCCGCTGACAAAGCTCTGAAAGGGATCCACGCCCAGCGCAGCCGTCTTGAACATAGCCACTGCCAGTGCCGTCAAAACAACTCCCAACACAGACATCCAAAGTCTCCGCACAAAAATTCTCTTTTCACTCATGTCCCATTTTCTCCCCTGTAATATGTAAGAAAACTGCCCACATTCTGGCCGATAATCCCCACAAGGTCACCCTGATACCCGGCAAGACAGTCTAAACCGGATCACAGCTGCTGTCCGGCCAGATAGTTTGCAAACTGCTGCGCCGTGCGGCCTGAAATACCGCCGTGGCTGAGTTCCCACTTGTTTGCCTCCGCACGGATCTCATCGTCGGAAAGGGTGACGCCCAGCCTGCGGGCCAGCTGGATCGCAATGTTGAAGTACTCCTTCTGGCTCGGCTTGGAGTAGTTGATGGTGACACCGAAGCGATGTACCAGCGACAGCTTCTCCTCCATAGTGTCGGACTGGTGCATACCGTTCTGTACTGTGACGTCATTACGGTCTGACCAGTTCTCCTTGATGAGATGTCTGCGGTTGGATGTAGCGTAGATCAGGATATTTTCCGGCTTCGTCTCCACGCCGCCCTCAATGACAGCCTTCAAGAACTTATACTCGATCTCAAACTCCTCAAAAGAGAGGTCATCCATATAGATGATAAATTTATAATTTCGGTTCTTGATCTGGGCGATCACATTGGAGAGCGAAGCAAACTGGTGCTTGTAGATCTCGATCATGCGCAGGCCCTGATCATAAAACTCATTGACGATCGCCTTGATACTTGTGGATTTACCGGTACCGCTGTCGCCGAACAGCA
Organism: uncultured bacterium; assembly: GCA_945828315.1. Taxonomy (GTDB): domain Bacteria; phylum Bacillota; class Clostridia; order Lachnospirales; family Lachnospiraceae; genus W0P33-017. The sequence goes on from CALZQA010000047.1 coordinate 2,641, forward strand.
GCACATTGTTTGCCTTTCTACCCTCGACGAAAGCCTTTGTATTGTCCACCAGCTTTTTCTTCTGGATCTCGTAGCCGATCAGATCGTCCAGCACCACCTGATCCATATTATTGATAGCCTTGAATTCCACACGGGTGCTGTTCTCGGGACAGTAGATTCGGAACGCCTTGTTCAGTCCGAACATACCCACACCGTAATCCTTGTAAAATCCGGTGATGCCGTCAAAAAATTCATCCGCGTCCTTCGCCGCCGCAAGCCTGCGGCTGAGGCTCTGCACTTTCTCACTGACATTTTTGTTGTACATCAGTTCCGGTTTGCTGATGGCCTTATAATCAGCGAGCACGGAAAAACAATCAATGCCAAGGGCCTGCTCCAGCGGACCGAAATCATAGTGAAACAGCTCGTAGAACGCCTGGAAATCATTTTTTGCAAAGTGATTTGCACTGGCTCCCTCACTGGCACCGATCTTCTCGCAGGTCAGGCTGAAAGGATTTTCATCCATGATCAGCACAAAAGTCAGATAGTTCTGCCAGAGATTTTCATTGAATCCGTAGTCAGTGGCTGTCATCAGGATCCGCTTCACCTGCTGAAACACACGGGTCCGGAGCACAGTTCTCTCTGTCGTTCCCGCTTCCAGCTGCGCGCAGATATCCGCCAGCTGCATCAAAATACTATCCTTTGGCATATCGCCATACATGATCAGTCTCGATAAAATATGATTCATATTGTTCTCCTATTCTTCCTCCGGGCGCACGGGGGCAGTCTCCAAAATGATGTTTCTCAGCATCTCCAGATTTTCACGCGTATTCGCTGCGATAAAAGAGTTCTGTCCCGTGTAGGTAACGTCATCTGCGTACACATTCGCCACGCAGCCGCCCGCCTCTTCAACGATCACACGGCCCGCCGCGTGATCCCACGGAGCAAGGCTCATCTCAAAGTACAACTCCACACGGCCTGCTGCCAGCGCAGTCAGCTCGATCACCGCTGCACCGAAGCGCCGGAAATCATCGCACTGCACGAACACCTTTTCCAGCACCTCCGCACAGGCGTGTGCCTGCTCCTTGTGGTAGCAGGAAAGAGAAGTGCAAAAACAGCTGTGGGCAAAATCACGATCAGAAACATGGATCTGTCTGCCGTTGCAGAAGGCCCCTGCACCCTTTCTGGCAGAAAAAAGCTCGTTCCGGTACGGATTGTAGACAACGCCGATGAAAGGCTCCATATTTTTATACAGCCCGACAGAGATTCCGCTGCTGGCAAGGTCTCTCACATAATTTGCCGTACCGTCGATGGGATCAATGATCCAAGTGTACTGTGTGTCCGTTCCGCCGTGATCACTCTCCTCCGCGATAAATCCGCTGCCGGGAATGAGTTTTTGCAGATTCTCCTTCAGAAAATTTTCCACCGCCACATCGCTGCTGGTCACCTGATTGGCGATCGTGCCCTTGCTGGCCACCGTAAAATCCCGCGTCATGAGTGCTGCCGCCTCCCGCACGATCTCCTCCATGTTTTGCTGTAAGCTGCTGTCTGTCATGCTTTTATGCTCCTTTTACCACCGCGTGCGTCTTGAGATACTTCACCCATTTGTCATAATGCTGCGCATACAGATGCACATCATCAAAGGTCAGATCCTGCGCCAGATTGTGGTTTTTATCCTCGTAGATCTCCTGAATATTCAGGTAGAAAATGTGAATGCCGTCCGTCAGCTTTGAGATCGCATAATTTTTATCGCGGATATTGGTATTGTTGAACACCGGGTCCGTCTTGTCCTTTTTCGGGCTGACACCCATGATGGACTGCACATAGATCACCGCATCCGGCTGCCACTTACGGAACTTCTTCAGCACATCCTTGTATGTCTCCGCAAAGCGCTCCGTTCCTCCGGTTCCCAGCTCATTGATGCCCACCATCAGATAGATCTTGCCGTAGGTATAATGCTGCATCATGTAGCTCACCGACACCATCTTTCCGCTGGCCGGATCCTTCACAAATTCCTCATCCAGTAAATTATATACCGTCAATCCGGTTTTTGCAAAAAAAGTTGCATTTGTCAGTCCGGAATAATCATTCATGCCCACAATGCGTGAATCGCCGATAAAGACCGCATCGTCAAAGTAGTCCTTTTTCACTTTCTGGTAGTCGTATTCCGTTGTCAGCGGGATCTTTCCGGGATCCGTGTACCAGGGGGAATCCGTCTTCTTTTTTTCGTAGGAGATGTACTCCGGCTTGATCTTTTCCGGCTTTTCGTCCGCGCCGGCCTCGTCTGCCTCAGTCTCAGTGCCATCTGCGTCCATCGCGCCGGAGCCATTCGCACCGCCGGCAGCGGAACCATCCACCTCACCAGCGTCAGCCACATCAGAATCCTCCGCGCCGGCAGCATCACCTGCCATGAGCGCCTGCTCACTCAGATCCGGTGCCCGGTTTGCCGCGGTCACGCCGCTGAGAGTATCATATGCCGTGAGCTCCTCTGTCTCACTGTCCATCCGGTTCTCGTCCTCCTGCACGTCCGCATCCTCCGCGGGTGTCTCCTTTGCAGACAAGGGCAGATGCTCTGCCGCCGCAAAGATCGCCCAGCTGCACAGAATGCACACCGCCAGCGGACAACTTTTTACAAATTTCTTTATCTTCTTCATCTTTTGTACCTCTAAACTAAAATCTAAAATACAGGAACGGATTGTTCGCGCCCTGCTTGATCTCGTAGACACTCAGCCAGAAGATCACAAAACAGATCAGCACCAGCCAACGGCTCCCCTGCAGCTTGCGGTACAGACGCACCGGAAGCCAGGTGGCGCAGAGCGCGCACACCGCAAACAGCCAGCCATACTCTTTTACATAGCGCAATAGCTGTGCCCCGGTGACAAGCACCTGATCCGCATGGATACCGACCATCTGCTTCAGATAAATGATCAGCTGGGAAAAATCCGTGATCTCGAATATCATCCAGCTCACCGGCACCAGGATCCACAGATACAGATGTCCGATTGCAGGATGCTTCTCCAGAAACGCTCCGTAAAAGTTCTTCTCCAAGACAAGTAACACGAAAAATCCGATGCCCCACAGGACGAAATTCCAGCTGGCTCCATGCCAGAGTCCGGTCAGCGCCCACACGACAAACAGGTTCAGGATCGTCCGCAGCTTTCCCTTGCGGTTTCCGCCCAGCGGAATATAAACATATTCCCGGAAAAAGCGCCCCAGCGTGATGTGCCACCGGCGCCAGAATTCAGAGGCACTGTGAGCCATGTAGGGCACAGAGAAATTTCGCGGAATCCGAAAACCCATCATACATCCCAGTCCCATGGCCATAAGCGAATAGCCCCAGAAATCAAAATAGATCTGGAAGGAAAACGCCACCGCTCCCATCCAGGCAATGGGCGTGGAGATGGATGCGAAACCGATGCCCTGTACCTGATTCCAGAAAATAGAAATCTTGTTGGCCAGCAGCACCTTGGAGCCCAGTCCGAGACAGAACAGTTCCAGCCCCTGCTCAAAGGAGCGCAGCCGCAGTGTCCGCTTACGGAGCTGCTGCGACACTTCCTTGAACTGCACGATGGGTCCGGCGATCAGCTGCGGAAACATGCTCACATAAGTGCCAAACTCCAGCAACGAACCCGTCGACTGAATATTTCCCATATAGAGGTCTGCCACATAGGAAATCATCTGGAAGGTATAAAAACTGATGCCCAGAGGCAACGTCAGCTGCAGCATCGGCAGCGCGTCCTTGTGCAGCAGAAGGTTCACATTTTCTGCAAAAAAATCAAAATATTTAAATAAGAACAGTGCGCCCAGGTCAACCAAAATCGCGGAGACCAGCCAGAATCGTTTTGCCCGGCAACGCGCGATCCCTCTCGCCGCGGCGTAATTGAACAGGATCGATGCGATCATTAAAAAGATATAAACCGGTTCTCCCACCGCATAAAAAACCAGACTGCCAAGCAGCAAAACGACGTTTCGTCCGCGCTCCGGCATCACAAAATAACAGAGAAAAAACAACGGCAAAAACCGAAAAATAAACTCCAGACTAGAAAACTGCATCCCACTAACCCCTTTTATATTTTATGTAAACCAAAGATACACCAATTGCATAGTTTACGCCCCTGTAAACGCAAAGTCAATAGGCTCTTTCTTATTTAAAGACACGAAAAAATTTTTTTCGTTTGCAGTATTTGAAGATCCGCGTTAAAATATTTAGGAGTTTATAGCAAGGAGAGGAATTTTTATGAACAAAAAAGATATCATGGAAATCAAACGACGTTTCAAAAAAGAGAGCTGCACCTTCACACGCATGTGCGGCTGCTATGTAGACGCTGAAAAAAATAAAGTGGTAAACTTCGGACAGACCTTTTTAAATCTGGAAGACGAAGAATTTTACAAGTATCTGGAAATCGCCAAAAAAGTGCTGTCCGGAACGGTTGGAAACAACCTTCTGACACTGGACATCCCCTTAGAGGAAGAAAGCAGCGGCGGCAAACAGCAGTTTCTGATGGGACTGCGGGAAAGCAGGCTCAAAAACGATGACCTGATGGACCGCTTTTATGATCTGGTCATCGACAGCTACGATTACGCAGGCAACTATCTCATCCTCGTATTTCACGATGCCTACGATGTCATGACAAAAACCACCGACAACAACAAACTGGACGAATCCGAGGAAGTCTACGAATACCTGCTGTGCGCCATCTGTCCGGTCTCACTGTCCAAGCCCGGACTGGGCTACCGCGCAGATGAAAATCGCATCGGTCCGCGCATCCGCGACTGGGTGGTGGGCGTTCCGGATACCGGTTTTGTGTTCCCGGCTTTCAATGACCGCTCCACCGATATCCACTCACTGCTCTTTTACACCAGAGACACCAAGGAGCCGCACTCTGAATTTATGGAAAACGGTCTCGGCTGCGGCAGCAAGCGCACAGCCACTGAGCAGAAAAACCTTTTTTCCCACATTGTGAAACATGCACTGGGGGATGATGACGAAAACAGTAACGAAGTGCTCTTAGATCTGCAGCAGAAAATGAGTGATTATATTGAAGAACAGGAAGTTTTTGTAGACGAGGAGACCGGCGTGATCCTCGAGGGCGAAGAACTGGCAAAACTTATGGCAGACACCGGCATTTCCGACGATGCTGCGTCTACCATCAAAGAAGCATATACAGAAAATTTCAGCGACCAGTTGCCGGAGGTAGCACACCTCATCGATCCGAAGTCCTTAGAGGCAAACGCCCGCATCCGCGAGGAAGAAGAACTTCGCGCCCAGGTGGAGGAACTCAAGCAACAGGTTGCCCTGCATCAGGCATCCTCCGCAGACGAAGCGGACGATGAAGCAGATGACGGCATCCGGACATACGATGTCGTCCTGCGGGTAAAGCCGGAAAAAGTGTCCCAGATCAAATCCCAGATCATCGACGGTCACAAGTGCCTGGTCATTCCCATGGAAGAAAACGAGCACGCAGCCGTCAACGGCGTCAACACAACCGTATGAGTTTTGCAAAATTGATCAGGAAGTCGCTGTTTGTGGGTCTGCCCATCTTTTTATCATACTGATAGGGATAATAATAGTTCAGCTGTGCCGGGTTGATATCCCGGAAGGTCACTTCTATTGCATTGCGAATAGAGCGCTCTACGCCCTCTTTGGACGTATTGCGCTCCTTTGCGATCAACGGATAAATCTCGCTCGTCACATGTGGCGGTGTCCCGCTGTAATCCATCAGTATCAGGACCGCATCCACAATGTATGTAAAGCCAACCTGCTTTTCCTTAAATCCCATCTTTTTCAGTTCATCCTCGACATACCGACGCTTGATCTCCTCATCCCTTTCCCGGATCAGGCTGCCGTTCATCAACGGCTCCTCACGCACCTTCATCACTTTCTGATAAGGGCAGATCTTACGTATAATACTGAGCACTTTTTCCGGAGAATAGGAAATATTATGTTTCTGATAAATATAATCCGCGCCGTGCTCTCTCATATAATTCAGCGTAACTACAGAAGCATTGTTTGTGACAACTGTAATAAACGGTTTATCGATCTTCAACCCGGCAAATTCCTCCAAAAAAGAAATGCCATCTCCCTCTTCCAGCTCAATATCCAAAATGACCACATCGACCTTATGTGTTTCCAGATAAACCAGCGCCTGCCGCTCGCTTCCGGTCTCATAAGTGATGGTAAGATCAGGCAGATGTCTCGCCGCAGCACGGAAACTGTCACACACGATCGGGTCATCTTCAACCAGCATGATCTTTGTCAATTCTGCCATATCCGTATCCCTCTTTTATAAACGTTTCCAGCAACTATCCTCACCGGTTCTGAATGGAATATGTCGGCACGATGTCCTGTATGTAAGAACGGATATCATCCGGTTCCTCCACAACATAATCCTTCAGATGCTGAAGCTGCGCAAGGAATTTCTCCTCATCCAGTTCAATGGGCTTCCCGATATGAATGAGCTGATTTTCCGTATTCTGCAGACCTTCCTCCTCCATGAGCATCTCCTCGTAGAGTTTTTCACCCGGCCGAAGCCCGGTAAACTCGATCTGAATATCCTCCCCCGGCTTGTGTCCGGACAAGAGGATCAGGTTTTTGGCAAGATCCAGGATCTTCACCGGCTCGCCCATGTCCAGAACAAAGATCTCTCCGCCCTTTGCATAGGCACCCGCCTGCAACACGAGAGAAACCGCCTCCGGGATCGTCATAAAAAAACGGATAATGTCCGGATGCGTCACCGTCACCGGTCCGCCCTGCTCGATCTGTTTCTTGAAAAGCGGGATCACACTGCCATTGCTGCCGAGCACATTTCCAAACCGCACCGCCACAAACTCCGTCTCGGAACGATTGTTGTAGGTCTGAATGATCATCTCGCACACACGCTTGGTGGCACCCATGATATTCGTCGGGTTGACCGCCTTGTCCGTGGAGATCATGACAAACCGCTTCACATGATATTTATCCGCAGCCTGCACCACCTTCCAGGTGCCAAGCACATTATTTTTCACCGCTTCGTTGGGGCTGTCCTCCATGAGGGGCACATGCTTGTGTGCAGCTGCATGATAGACGATGTCCGGACGGTACATTGCAAAAATATCATCCATACGCTTCGTGTTGCGCACAGACGCGATCAGCACCACCAGATCCAGATCCGGATAGGTTCGGATCAGCTCCTGCTGGATGCTGTACGCATTATTTTCATAAATATCAACGATGATCAACTGCTTTGGCTGATGCGATGCGATCTGCCGGCACAGCTCACTGCCGATGGAACCACCGCCTCCGGTGACGAGGATCACTTTGCCCGAAACATAGCCCATGATAGAATCCAGATCCACGCAGACGGGCTCCCGTCCCAGCAGGTCATTGACATCCACATCTTTCAGCTTGCTGATGCTGACCTCGCCGTTGACCAGCTGGTAAATACCCGGCAGACGCTTCAGCTCGCAGCCGGTCTCCTTACAGATGTCGACGATCTCCTTGATCTCCTTTGCAGACGCGGAAGGCAGGGCGATCATGATCTCGTCTACCTCCAGTTCCTCTGCACACCGGATAATATCATCACGGGTTCCGATCACCCGGATCCCATGGATAAAAGTCCCCTGTTTTCCCGGGTCATCATCGATCACACCCACCAGATTTTTGTTCACCATCCGGCTGCCAACAATCTCTTTGATCAGGGCGCTGCCCGCAGAACCGGCACCGATCAGCATGACATTCTTCCGGATACTGCGATCTCCGCTGAGACGACCGCGAACCGAGCGCAGCGCGCGATAAGAATACCGTCCGCAGATCGTGAACGCCAGAAGGAACACGCCATAAAGCATATAGAAGCTTCGCGGCAACGGATACGCCTGTTCCCTGTGATTCAGCAGGATCACCACCATATTCAGCAGCGCATCCACCACACAGGCGGAAACCACATACATCATCTCCGTCGTTCCCGCGTAGGTCCAAAGACTGCTGTACAGACGAAAGGCCGCAAACACCGCGACCGTTACCAGCATGCTGATCCAGACTGTCGCCCACAAGACCGACAGATAATGTCCCGGCACCTGATTCGGATGCAGGTCAAAGCGCAGCAGCAGCGCCAGATAACTGGACAGCGCCACAGCCGCGATATCATAGCAGACTAAATACATGCGTCTTATCAATATTTTCGTTCTCATTTCTTATCTCCAGGTATACATATTCGCGCAAATCGCCAATGCGTCAGGCATCACGGGATCATTTCCACAGCGCTTTTACCACATCGCAGATGCGCACAAGATCCGCGTCATCCATCTTCGTATCACTAGGCATGCACACCCCATGTGAAAACAAGGTGCCGGAAACGGAATCATCCGCACCCATCTCCTCATCCGTGATGGAAAAATACGCTCTGTCAACTGCTCTGCCGGCATCATCCACACCCACAAAGTCACACTCCGCAAACACCGGCTGCAGATGCATGGGCTTCCATACCGGACGGCTCTCAATATTTTCCGCTTCCAAAGCCAGAATGATATCCATGGGCTTCACCGGAGCTTCCTCCGACAGCTGGATCGCCGTCAGCCAGCAGTTGCTGTTTGTATTCTCACCCACCGGCATCAGCGTCAGACCCTTCAGCCCGCCAAGCTCGCGTTTATAAAAATCGTAAATATACTGTTTTTTCTCCATACGCCTGTCAAGCACTTTCAGCTGTCCGCGCCCAATGCCCGCCACGATATTGCTCATGCGGAAATTGAAGCCAATCTCCGTGTGCTGATACCAGCGCGCCGGATCCCGGGACTGTGTGGACCAGAAGCGCACCTTTGCGATCCGCTCATCCGCCTTTTCCGGATCCGCTATATTACAGAATAACATACCACCGCCGGATGTGGTGATGATCTTATTTCCATTAAAGGAAAAAATACCATAATCACCAAAGGTACCAACCGATTTCGGCTGTCCGTTCGTACAGGCTCCCGTATATGTAGTTCCGAGGCCTTCCGCCGCATCCTCGATGAGGGGAACGTCGAACTCCTTACAAACCGCCGTGATCTCATCCATATTTGCCACCAGACCATAGAGATGAACAACGATCACCGCCTTCGGCAAGCGACCCATGGCCTGATATTTTTCCAGACCGGCGCGAAGTGCCACCGGGCTCATATTCCAGGTCTCAAGATCACTGTCAATAAATACCGGTTCAGCACCCACATACGTCACCGGATTTGCCGATGCACTGAAGGTCAGGGACTGCGTAAACACCACATCTCCCGCACCGATGCCCAAAGCCATGAGCGCCATATGGATCGCTGCCGTACCCGAGCTGAGGGCCGCGCCCTGTCTCGCTCCGATCTTTTCCCCGAGCTCCTTTTCGAACCCGGTCACATTCTCGCCCAGCGGGGAAATAAAATTCTTTTTAAATGCATCCTCAATATAAAACTTCTCGTAACCTTCCTCTGACATGTGAGGTGAGGCAAGAAAAATACGCTCCTTCACGGTCTGATCGCCTCCTCATTACCCATAAATTCTTCCATTGTCGCACTGCCCTCCTGGCTGATACCGGAACGATGCAGCACCTTTCCAACCGTCATAAAAAGGATCTTTACATCAAACAAAAAAGACTCCTTTTCCACATATTCCACATCATATTCAAACTTCTGCTCCCACGAGATGGCGTTCCGCCCATTCACCTGCGCCCATCCGGTCAGTCCCGGCCGAACCTCATGCCGCCGGCGCTGGCGCTCATTGTAGCGGGGCAGATATCTCACAAGCAGCGGACGCGGTCCGACAATGCTCATATCACCTTTGAAAATATTCCAAAGCTCCGGCAGTTCATCCAGACTGGTCGCACGCAGCATTGCGCCAAAATGTGTCAGCCGCTCCTCATCCGGGAGCAGATCACCGTTCGCGTCCCGTTCATCCGTCATACTGCGGAACTTGTACATCCGAAACACCTTTTCATTTTTTCCTGGGCGCATCTGGGAAAACAACACCGGACTGCCCAGCTTTACCCTGACGAGAATGGCCAGGATCAGATACACAGGAGAGAGTATCAAAAGTGCTATACCGGACAAAATCAGATCTATCATTCGCTTTATCAACCGATCGTACATCTTTTTACCACGGCATCCGTCACAACGGTCACTTCAGCCGTCTCCCACCTTTCTTTTCCTCATCAAAAAACGCAAGCATCTCCAGCAGCATCTGCTTCTCCCGCTCACTGAGATCATCCAGGATCACATTTTTTCTCGGTATGGGCAAGAAAAAATAGTCCGTAGACAGATGAAACGTTTCCGAGAGCGCCACACAGCTGTCGATCGAAGGATATGACTGACCACTCTCCCACGACTCCACGCTGGAACGGCTGACATGCACACGCTCTGCCAGCTCCGCCTGTGTCATTCCCGACTGCTCACGTACCTCACGAATACGCATTCCAACTCGTCTTTGCAGCATGCGAACTTCCCCTTTATTTTAACCTTTATGTGGCCGCTCCTCGCCTTCAAGTTCAAAGCGTTCCCACAGTTGTTCTCATTATAGAAAAAGTATTGGAAGTTGTCAAATTTCTATTTTTAAATGAATCATTTTCACTCGCAAGATGCCCTTAAAAAAGAATTGTAATAGAATTCCGATTATGTTACAATTGGTGCAAAGCACAGCAATTTTCTATATAAATCACAAAATGTGATTCCTATCAACCAAGAAATGTATCTTGTCATTTATTTCTCAGTTCATCGAAAATTCTTGCTTCCCAAATTAAAAAGCAGGAGTTTCGAGCATATGCATACTCCTGCCATAAAACACATGGAGGATGTATATGGAAGAAAAAAACATTTTACTTGATGAAGAACAGTTGGGCTATCTGCTAAAAAGCAATGCTGAAAAAATCGGCAATCAAAATGGCTGGGAACCTTTTATTACCGCGTTTGTCTTTTTTGTAAGCAGCCTATTTGCCGACTATCAGACTTGGTGGATATTTCCTGCCAAACTTCTTAAAAGTTTGGTTCTGATAATTGCCTGCATCTTGATGTTCAGAGGGTTTTATTTAGCTTTTAAAAACAAAAAATACACATATAAGGATCTGTATATGGAAATTAAAAATCAAAACAAAATCAAACATCCATTTTCAATCATAGCAATCAAGGATGATTTTCAAACATTTCCAGGACATTTTCTGGTATATTACGACAATCGTTGGAAGTGTCGCCTTTTTCTAAACTATCCTACACAAGAAAACTTACCTGAGAATGAAACAAGAATAAAAAGAGAATTATCACAAGATCTGCATGTGGATGTATCTGATATTCAAATAGACTATAAAGACACCATCTTGCATAAAAAATTCTCACATAGTGATCAATGTGAAAAGTGGTATGAACACATTATTTATCAGGCTCATATATCAAATTTTCCAAAAGAAGTTCAAAGCAGTACTTTTGAGATTAATGGACGTCAGTACTTCTGGATGAGTCTGGCGGAAATGGAGCGTGATCAGGCAATCATGGAGAAAAATAGTGATATTGTATCATATATAAAACAGCTGCTGATCTGATACCATCGTCCTGCTCGTTGAGTCTATGAAAGTTTTTCTGTAAATAAGTATTAGAGATAGGTCTTCTATGATAAAATCCAAATCATAGGAGGCCTATTATTATGGCAAGAGAAAAGAAACCGGTACACAAAGTACAAATGACTGAAGGAAAACGCAACATCATCCAGATGCTCCTACAGGAGTATGACATCGAATCTGCCCAGGACATCCAGGATGCCCTCAAAGACCTGCTGGGTGGCACCATCAAGGAAATGATGGAGGCTGAAATGGATGACCATCTGGGTTATTCCAAATCCGAACGTTCTGACAGTGATGACTACCGCAACGGCTACAAGACCAAACAGGTAAACAGTAGCTATGGTAGCATGGAAATCGAAGTCCCGCAGGACCGTAAATCCACTTATGAACTGCAGGTAGTGAAAAAACGGCAGAAAGATATTTCCGATATCGACCAGAAGATCATCTCCATGTATGCAAAAGGAATGACCACAAGGCAAATCTCGGATACACTGGAAGATATTTATGGGTTTGAAGCCTCGGAAGGCTTCATTTCAGATGTTACAGACAAGATCATGCCACAGATCGAGGACTGGCAAAACCGTCCTCTTTCGGAAGTATACCCGGTACTCTACATCGATGCAATCCATTATTCTGTCCGCGATAACGGCGTAGTCCGAAAACTTGCAGCTTATGTGATCCTTGGCATAAACCAGGATGGATACAAGGAAGTTTTAACAATCGAAGCGGGAGAAAATGAAAGTTCCAAGTACTGGCTTTCTGTCCTGAACGGCTTGAAAAACCGGGGTGAAAAGGATATCCTGATCATCTGTGCAGACGGACTGACCGGTATCAAGGAAGCCATAGCTGCTGCATTTCCCAAAACAGAATATCAGCGCTGAATCGTCCACCAGGTCAGAAATACAATGAAGTATGTGGCAGACAAAGACCGAAAGCCCTTCTGTGCAGATCTGAAGACCATTTACCAGGCTCCAACCAAAGAAAAAGCACTAGAGGCTCTGGAGCGTGTTACGGACAAGTGGAGTGTAAAATACCCGAATTCCATGAAAAGCTGGAAACAGAACTGGGATGCCATTTCTCCAATCTTCAAGTTTTCAGCAGAAGTCCGTAAGGTAATCTATACCACAAACGCGATCGAGAGCCTGAACGCAACCTACCGCAAACTCAACCGCCAGAGAAGCGTATTCCCCAGCGATGCTGCATTGTTGAAAGCACTGTATCTGTCCACTTTTGAGGCAACGAAGAAATGGACCATGCCGATACGGAACTGGGGACAGGTTTACGGGGAACTTTGTATTATGTACGAAGGTCGGCTTCCGGAATAATAGACCGGAAAAACAGCTATTTTGACAGGCGGAAACCCCGCCTGCTCTTGACATGCATTAGCATGTGCTGTTATATATAAAACGAGGGCTGAAAGCTCATCTGAGAGCCTTCAGCCCAATCATTATCATAGAAGATCAGTATTTACAGACTTTTATTCACACACTCAACTATAACCTTGTCAACAGCTGAGGAAGTCACTCTGTGGCTTCCTCTGTTTCAATTAGCAAAGTTCTGTTACAACCTCGTTGGCTTTTTTTACTCCGATCAAACAAATTGTTTTCCCGGCGCCGCCACGAAATCCATTTACTGCTTCTTCCAGACTATGATAAGCGGATGGATCCCCGGCATTGTGAATCACATAGGTTCCATTTTGGGCGGTAATGCTAACTGTATGTATCATACCACCCAGATCATTTGCATCATTATAGGCAGTCAATATATATGTATCATATTGATCCTGCATATTTCTCAGCTTTTGAGCTGTGATTTTTCCCGCGAAGAGCATTTTTGAATCATGTCCCAATTTATGAAAATAGGAATATACAGACAGCGGCGATGTTCCAAACGCTCCCTTTGCCGCTATGCCGGATCGTTCAAATTCATTTAACAAAAGTGGGAAAGATACCGGTGCCCGGCCATCATTTAATGCACAAAGCGCATTATAGACCGCAATCACTTCACAGCCATTGTAGGACGCGTCATGTTTTCCATAGAAAAAATCCTGCATCTTTTGCTGCTGTTCCAAGTAAATATCATTGGAATTTTCGTTTCGATAACGCTCCCAGGCTTTCTCATTCTTCTGCATATGCTCCGCCCTTATCCGGGCATTTACTCCGGTCACTGACAAAACAGAATAAATAACCAGCAATGTTTTATCATGCACATAATTAGGAACATAGTGATATACCCATGCCTTCCAGTCATAGCCTCCACCCATCCAGCCGGTCATGCATTGCCAGATACCTGCTCCTATTAGTTTCATCAGATCTGCCAAGAATGCAAATGTTCCTGTTACAAGAATACCAAAAATTGTATGCACCTCCGATCATCGTGGCAAAAGAAACGTCCCCGGCTTTACATATCCCATCTTCTCGAATGGTACATCCAGCCGAAGCTGCATGATCTCAAAGCAGATCGGATTTGGTTTTCGGAATTTCATCACATCCCCATGTCCTGCAATATCGTCCGTAATAATGATCTCGTCGAATAACGGTATAATACCGAGTGCTCGGAGCTTTTCCCGCTGCATCTCAGCCGGTCCATCAATGAGCAGCCCAAGGCGTATACCCTTTTCCCGTAATTCCTGCATCATCTCTACAACACCGTCATATGGCTTTATACTGGGGCGATGCTGTTCGTAGATACGCAGGCATTTCTCTTGCATTTCCTCTGAATACAGGCCTTGCGCCTGCAGCATTGCACGAATTGCCCCTACAACTGCTGATTCTGTGTCTACCGGCTCTGTATCTGCAGCTACTGCGTGCACAACATCCCGTTCCACATATGCATTCCACAGTTGATCATAAACTTCCAGACTATGTCCCAGAAACAGCCGGCTGATCTGATGAAAACCGCTCTGCACGTAATCATCCAACGGGTACAGGACATTGTCCAGATCAAAAATGATCGCCTGCAGATCATCCATATATTTAGTTATTTCTGAAATAGATTCTATTTTTTGCATCTGCCTCGTCTCTCTTAAACTTGATATCTGAATAATAGATTTATCCTTGGCTCAAACATTTATTAAACTCAGAAACATATCTATCGTATATCTCTACCTCTTTTTTCCCTCTTTGCAATTCCTCATAGGAATTCTTAATCACATCCATTTTCTTAATTCTTTTTAATCGCTTACTTAAAAAATCAAATGCTTCCTCGACAGTCAAACCGTTGTCATTATCTTTTTTATTCTCTTGTGCACAAACAATATATTTCCCTTTCCCAACGGTTTTAAAATTTGGATTATTTTTTAACTTATATACAGTATTTCTTATGGCGGAAGTGTTATCTTCTTGTATAATATTTAATCTTATCGCCATAGCGTTATATTCTTCAAACGTGTGCACTTCGCCATCTGCGAAACATTCAAATAACATTTTTTCAACATCGCTTACCATTGACATAGTTATTATCCTCCTTTTTCTTACTAAATTTTACAGATAATCTACGTCGAAGTCAAGTTCGATTTAGATGTTTATGTATTTTCTCTAATTTTTTAGTTGTTTTTCTTTTCAACTAAACAGCTCATTATCAATTTTCTATACAAGGCACGAAAACACAGCAGGCAAGTCGAACACGACTTGCCTGCTGTGTTTTCATGCATACTTATCCTCGACAGTTCTACACCCGTTTGCTCACTTAGCGCTGTTTACGCATCCTGCGTACGCAACGCACTCCTCAAACTCTGAACCATAGCTAAAATAATCTTCATTTCACGTTCCGAGCAATTGTCTAATTCCTGCATAAGCATGCTTTTTAATTCCTGATTTTCTGACACATCCGGGTAAAATACCTGGTGAAGCGGCAGATCCAGTTCACGGACCAGTGCATATAATATTTCAAACTTCGGATTTCCCGTATTATTCTCAATATCTATGATCGTTCTCTTACACACGCCAATCCGTTCAGCCAATGCCTCTTGTGATAAATGTTTACTTTTCCTCGCTGTACGAACAGCCTTTCCCAACATATCAACTGATTGACTCATTATCATTCACCTTTTATCATTGTATTTATACTTAAGGATAACATTTTCCGCTGCTCTCTTTCAATCGACACTTATCGACTATTATCGACATTTGCACTGCAGTAAAAAAGGATGTGCCTTCTATCCAGACACATCCCCTGACTTTCATACGCGCTATTCTGTTTTAGTATAGCGGATTTTCATGCAAATTACAATTTAACTAATTCCCAGCAATTTCTTATACAGATTTTTTGCATAACCATCTGTCATTCCACTTATAAAATCTGTAGCAATTAAGATTCGTCGATACAATAGTTCTGCTTCATCTTGGATGCCATCTGTTTCCTTTGCCTTAAAATAATCTTCAATGTAATTGGGCGAAATAAGTGTCATCACTTTACGATCCTGGGTTGTCATAGTTCCGTTTCCATCAAATCGTACTACTGCCGGAATAAACTTATCCAACAAAAAGCCGATGATATTTTGAGCAGATACTTCCGGCTCGATGATCATACGTGAGTCAAAGACAAACTCTTTCATTGCATTTTTTAACAATTTAACGGTCAGGCTATGATTGTTGTCATAAAACAGATCTTTTGTATACACTCCATTTAAAATGTCATCATAACTCTTTGAAAATCTCCAGCATACCACATACATCAACCACTTTCTGAGATATGTACCCCATTGACTCATGACCTTCGCTGAATCATTTTCCGCCTGATGCAGCTGATCTAATTCATCAATGATTTCTTTCGTGTAAGCCACATGCTGAGCTGATTCGCCATACTTAGCTCCTAATTGCTCGTATGTTGCCCGAAAATAGTTTAATAATTCATCCACACTGACGATGCCTGACTTTACTGCATCCTCTAAGTCAGCAGTCATATAAGCGATATCATCCGCAGCCTCCACCAAATACGCCAATGGATGCCGTACAATCTCACCATTTGCGGTTATTGTCCCTACTGATTGGGCTATTTTCAAAAAAGAGCTCTCTTCCGCTGCATAACAGCCTATTTTATGTCTGATCGTAGCGTCACCCAGTTCATCAGATCTTGTAGGATATTTAATCAAGGAACTGATGATCGAAAAAGGAAGATTGATCTCTGACCGATAGCGCGCCTTTGACAAAATTCTAAGCGCCTGTGCATTTCCTTCGAAGGAATTCAAATCCGCTATCATTCTATCGGTCAACATCTCCCTTATCGGCTCTTCGTCCGAATTATTTGAAAGATATACGTGCTGTAAATTATTCTCAAACCACTCCCGAATGATCGCTTCACCCACATGCCCAAAGGGTGGATTTCCAAGATCATGCAGCAACCCTGCGCAAGACAAAATGGCTTCAATATCACTTACTCTTTTTTGTTTTATTTTTTCATCAAATTCCTCATCAACATCTATCGGTAAATGCTGATACGATGATGTGTTCTGAAAACACATGATTCCCAATTGTTTTGCTATCGTCGACACTTCTATAGAATGTGTCAGTCTTGTTCTTACAAAATCACTTTTTGCCAAGGGAAAAACCTGAGTCTTATCCTGCAATCTTCTAAATGCTGCACTTGAAACAATTCTCTCATAATCTCTTTCAAAAGGACTGATATAATAAGCGTTAAAAGCTTCCGGTTCCTCTTTCTCCTCAACCAAACGTTCCTGTGTTAATAATTTTTTCCATTCCATGCTTTCTCGTATCATCCAATTATCTTAGATGGTAATTGGATGTTTCCTTTCTCCCGGAAGCATCCGGGTATTTTACTCCGTCTCTGCGAACTGAAGGTCGGCCGTGCAACACGCTCCATATATCCTTTTTGATTCACCCCACGTAGCACTTTTAGTATAGAGGCATCGCCCGTACGAAAAAGTCAACCTCTTTTTTTATTGTTACTCATCTTCCTTTCCTCCTTTTCCCACTGTGGTTTTGGTACTTAGCAAATTTATCTATAAGGTATATCTGATTTATGGATAGAAATTTTCATCGGATCGTACCCATTTGACAGCAAAAATAATTCCAAGTCTAAATCTTTAATATTCGCTTTTGAGCCGATAATAATTTCTTTGACAAATGCCCTTTTAATAGATTCAAATGACAAGTCAATGTGTGAAACAATTTTGTCATTTGAAATATGAAACTTCATAGGATTACGGACAAACCCTCCTTTTTCAATTGATTTATTAAACATTTCATACATTCTGTCATAATAAGAGATTTTGTCCATAGCTCTTCTAATATTTCCAAAAGGATTATATACAAGCCGCCATTCTTTTTCTTCATTAAAATTCGGATTTTTGTACAATATAGAATTATATAAAATCGTTGAAGTCATCTAAGGAGTATCTAACTTGTGAAAAATTATAGCTGGAACGAATACTATGTGCCAATGGATAAAATGAATTCGTTGAAAATCCGATAGATACTCCGCAAGCATCGTTGGCATATTCTCTCCATTGGCTTAGCAAATCAGGTTCCTCAGTCATTTGATTTGGAAATATTGCTGAGTCTAATTGTGGAATTAGAGATAATTGCAAAAAAAGTGTCTAGGCTACAATAATGATAAACTATATTTGGTCTAGTTCTTGATATGCTCATATTCTACATCCTTTGTATAATACATTCCATCATGGCAAATTCCACCATTGGTGAAAAGGCAGTTTATCCTATTTATCCTCTTGGCATATCAGGGTAAAAAGCCCCCAACATATCAATCAGAAAATCCTTATATGCATTTGTTATTACTGATATTTCTATATCAATTCCTTCTTTTTTCTTCCAACGCTGTATATAGCGAATCGTACGGTCGAAAACAGGCATCGCGGCTATCTGATCTACCATTTCGTCCAGCGAACTCATATCATAATTTGTCAAAAAATCCGATACATTTTCCACCGTATCCCACATAGGAATAATCCATTTTTTATGAAGCATTCCATCAAGTATATTATACTCATATATTGATGAGTTGTATTGTAAAATTGAAATATCAGAATATCTACTGCACCCTTCAAAATAATTCAGTGCGACATGGGTATGCTCAAATTCCAGCAAACAATTTAAAGTAATACTCTGCAAAAATCGTAGCATTCTTTCATCATAATCCGGAGCTAATGAATCGTTATTCGTTTCATATGTTACCAAATTGCCAGTTGCCAGCTTTCTTGCTCCAATAATAGAATAATTATTCTGAAGCGGCAAGAGCAGCTCAAATACTGAATCATGCTGGCTTTTGTCAAATAATAGTTCTACCCGTGTTCCGCCAAGCATATCAC
>CALZQA010000048.1 GCA_945828315.1 uncultured bacterium
GGCAGGTACAGTCCAAAGGAAATAGTAGTTAAGACCTAAAAAGTGTACAAGTAAAATTTTAAGAAACGAGGTATAGTCCAATGAACTCAGAAGAGTCAAAGGAATAAGCGTCATCGAAGAAATAAAAATTTCGATGGCGCTTATTTTGTATCTATTCAGAGCCAAGGCAAGACATGCGAAGAATCACCTGCCAAGTTTACTTGAGCAAGGTGATTTTTGTATGTCTTTCTTTGGCGAGAAGCCACATCGAGATGAAGCGATAGTGGAATCGAGATGGGGTCTGAATAGATACAAAAAGGAAATGACTTGGAAAAATGTATAAAATAGCGTAAAATAATCTTGGAAAAATGAAAAAATCAGCAGAAGGAAAGAAGGAGAAATACAATGTTTAATCCAAGTATGATTTTTCAGGTTAAAAATATGTGGGACCGGTTTCAGAAAAACCACCCGAAATTTCCTCGTTTTTTGCAGGTGGTAGGAAATGAGTGTATGCAGGCGGGGACGGTCATAGAGATTTCCGTCACCAAGGCGAACGGCGAAAATATCACTTCAAATATTAAATTAAATGAAGAGGATATGGAGCTGATCGCAGCCATGAAGGATCTGTCCAGACAGGTGTGAAGGAAACGGATTTATGGAGAAGAAGTTAAAATATATGGATATCTGCGAGGATCTTCGCAGCCGTATTTTAGAGGTAAAGATCAAACCGGGGGATAAGCTGCCTTCGGAAAATGAACTGTCGGCGCAGTATGGGGTGAGCCGGCAGACGGTTCGCAAGGCGTTGGAAATCTTGCAGAATGAGGGCTACATCTATGCGGAGCATGGGCGAGGCACGTTCTGTTCTGAACTGATGCGTCATCGTAAGCAGTCAAAAAATATTGCGGTCATTACGACGTATCTGTCGGATTACATATTTCCGCGGGTCATTCAGGGAATCGACTGGGTGTTGACGGACAACGGCTACAGTATCTTGTTGAAAAATACAAAAAATTCCCGCAGCATGGAGGCAAAATGCCTGGAGGAACTGTTGCAGAAGGACATTGACGGAGTGATCATTGAGCCCAGTAAGAGCCAGATCATGTGTCGGCACAGGAATCTTTATGAGATGCTGGATTCCTATAAGATCCCTTATGTGTTTATTCAGGGTATCTATGCGCAGATGAAGGACAAACCGTATATTCTTATGGATGACTGCCGTGGCGGTTATCTGGTGACGGAGCATCTGATCGCGCAGGGAAAACGGGATATCATCGGTATGTTCAAAGCAGATGATACCCAGGGGCAGCAGCGTCACAAGGGCTATGTTCAGGCGTTACAGGCGGCCGGGATCCCTTATGATCCGGATAAAGTTGTCTGGTTTTATACGGAAGACCGAAAAAGCCATCCTTATGAGAAGATGAAGCAGCTGATCGATGAGCGGGAGCATTTATATTTTGACGGAGTGGTCTGCTACAATGACCAGATCGCGCTGCAGGTGCTGCGGGCGATGGAGGAGAAGGGTGTGGACTGTCCGGGGGAGATCGCAGTGACCGGATATGATGATTCCTATCTGGCGTCGACCTGCCGGGTGCCTCTTACCACCGTCACGCATCCGCAGGAACGGCTGGGACAGATGGCAGCGGAGCTGTTGCTGCGGATGATCCGTGAGGGCGACCAGGTGAAGGACACGCAGATCATCATCACACCGGAGCTTGTTGTGCGCAAGTCGACCGGAGCGTAGCATGCGGAAAAAACAACTTGTAAAGATAAGCATACAAGTTGTATCCTATGATGTATAGGGAACAAATCAAATTTTTCATATAAGGGGGTAATTTTACATGAGCAATGCAGCACAGGTGATCGAAGCCGGAAAAGCGGTACTCGGTATTGAGTTTGGTTCCACCAGAATCAAGGCCGTTCTTGTAGACGAGGCAGGAAAGCCTATCGCATCCGGCGCACATGATTGGGAAAATCAGCTGGTAGACGGCATTTGGACCTACAGTCTGGATGCGATCTGGGGAGGCCTGCAGGATTGCTACCGTGATCTGACCGAGGACGTGAAAAAGCAGTACGGTGTAGAGATCAAGTCTCTGGCAGCGATCGGATTTTCCGCAATGATGCACGGTTATATGGCATTTGATGAAAACGACAACTTACTTGTACCGTTCCGTACATGGAGAAACACCATTACCGGACAGGCTTGCGAGGAACTGACACCTTACCTGAACTTCAACGTTCCGCAACGCTGGAGCGTGGCGCATCTGTATCAGGCAATCTTAAACGGCGAGGAGCACGTAAAGCAGATCAAGTTCCAGACCACACTGGCAGGATATATCCACTGGCAGATGACCGGTGAGAAGGTAGTCGGGATCGGCGAGGCAGCCGGAATGTTCCCCATCGATTCCAAGACACGTGACTACAACCAGACCATGGTAGACAAGTTTGACGCAAAGCTGGCAGAAAAAGGCATGCCTTACAAGCTGCGCGACATCTTCCCGAAGGTGCTTGTGGCAGGCGAGAACGCCGGAACACTGACCGCTGAGGGAGCAAAGAAATTAGATCCCACCGGAACACTTCGGCCGGGCGCGCCGATGTGTCCTCCCGAGGGTGATGCAGGAACCGGTATGGTAGCAACCAATTCCGTAGCTGTCCGCACCGGTAACGTATCAGCAGGAACTTCCGTATTTGCAATGGTTGTATTAGAGGATGAGTTAAAGAAGCTTCACGAGGAACTGGATATGGTGACCACCCCTGCCGGAGACGCAGTCGCAATGGTTCACTGCAACAACTGTACCTCTGACCTGAACGCATGGGTCAACATTTTCAAGGAATTCGCAGAGAGCTTCGGCATTGATGTGGATATGAACAAGCTGTTCGGCACACTCTATAATAAGGCGCTGGAAGGCGACAAGGACTGCGGCGGACTGCTGGCATACAACTACTTCTCAGGTGAGCATATCACCGGATTTACCGAGGGTCGTCCCATGTTTGTGCGCACACCGGATTCCAAATTCAATCTGGCAAACTTCATGCGCGTGAACTTATATACTGCACTTGGCGCATTAAAGTGCGGTCTGGACATCCTATTAAAGGAGGAACAGGTAAAGATCGACTGCATCTATGGCCATGGCGGACTGTTCAAGACCAAAGGTGTCGGACAGAGTATTCTCGCAGCAGCAATGGACGCTCCCGTAGCGGTTATGGAGACTGCCGGAGAAGGCGGCGCGTGGGGTATCGCACTCCTGGCTGAGTACATGGTTAGCAAAGAGGACGGCGAGACCTTAGACGCATACCTGAACAACAAGATCTTCGCAGGCGAGAAGGGTGAGACCATGAATCCCGATCCCGCAGATGTGGAAGGCTTTGACAAGTTTATCGAGCTGTACAAGGCAGGACTTCCCATCGAGGCAGCTGCTGTCAAGGCGTTGAAATTATAAATCATAACAAAGAATTATTATTAGGAGGACATAAAATGTTAAAGACAAAGAGCTACAAATTCTGGTTTTGTACCGGATCACAGGATCTGTACGGAGATGAGTGCCTGGCACATGTGGCAGAGCATTCCAAGATCATCGTTGAGAAGCTGAACGCTTCCGGCATTCTTCCTTACGAGGTTGTATGGAAGCCCACTCTGATCACCAACGAGTTGATCCGCAAGACCTTCAATGAGGCAAATATGGATGAGGAGTGCGCAGGCGTGATCACATGGATGCACACCTTCTCTCCCGCAAAGTCATGGATCTTAGGTTTACAGGAGTACCGCAAGCCGCTTCTGCACTTACATACGCAGTTCAACGAGGAGATCCCTTATGATGAGATCGACATGGATTTCATGAACGAGAATCAGGCAGCACACGGAGACCGTGAGTACGCACATATCGTGACCCGTATGGGCATTGAGCGCAAGGTCATCGTTGGACACTGGTCAGACCCGATCGTTCAGGAGCGTATCGCTACATGGATGCGCACTGCAGTCGGCATCATCGAGAGCAGCCACATCCGTGTCATGAGAGTGGCAGACAACATGAGAAACGTAGCCGTTACCGAGGGTGACAAGGTAGAGGCACAGTTGAAATTCGGCTGGGAGATCGATGCATATCCGGTAAATGAGATCGCAGAGAGCGTGGCAGCAGTTTCCGCATCTGACGTGAACGCACTGGTTGATGAGTACTACAGCAAATATGATATTTTATTAGAGGGACGTGATCCTGAGGAATTCAAGAAACATGTGGCTGTTCAGGCACAGATCGAGATCGGTTTCGAGCGCTTCTTAGAGGAGAAAAACTATCATGCGATCGTTACACACTTCGGTGATCTCGGTGCATTACAGCAGCTTCCGGGTCTTGCGATCCAGAGACTGATGGAGAAGGGCTACGGCTTCGGCGCAGAGGGCGACTGGAAGGTGGCTGCAATGGTTCGTCTCATGAAGATCATGACTGAAGGCAAGAAGGATGCAAAGGGAACTTCTATGCTTGAGGATTACACTTACAACCTGGTAAAGGGCAAAGAGGGAATCCTTCAGGCTCACATGTTGGAGATCTGCCCGTCCATCGCAGACGGCCCCATCAGCATCAAGTGTCAGCCGTTATCTATGGGTGATCGTGAAGATCCGGCAAGACTGGTATTTACTTCAAAGGAAGGCGCAGGTATCGCAACATCCCTGATCGACCTTGGAAACCGTTTCCGTCTGATCATTCAGGACGTAGACTGCAAGAAGGTGGAGAAGCCGATGCCGAAGCTTCCTGTAGCTACCAACTTCTGGACACCGCAGCCTGATTTCTATACCGGAACCGAGGCATGGCTATTGGCAGGCGGCGCTCATCATACTGCTTTTACCTATGATCTGACTGCAGAGCAGATGGGTGACTGGGCAAATGCAATGGGTATTGAGGCTGTTTACATTGACAAGAACACCAACATCCGCGATTTCAAGAAGGACCTGATGTTAGGCAGCGTATACTATAAATAATGGCAATTGACCGGAATATTGGCTGCCGGACAGTTTGGGCTAGCACAAAACTGTGATTTTTAGGGTAATCATTTCAAAAATGTCATGTAGATTATCCATAGAAAATAGTGTAAAATGATATCAAAGGCTGCTTCCCGGCGTAGGGGAGCAGTCAATAATAGATAAAAAGGAGAGCAAAACAATGAAATTCTTTATTGACACCGCGAATGTAGATGATATTCGTAAAGCAAATGACATGGGAGTAATCTGTGGAGTTACCACCAACCCTTCTCTGATCGCAAAAGAGGGACGCGATTTCAACGAGGTGATCAAGGAGATCACAACCATCGTTGACGGACCGATCAGCGGTGAGGTAAAGGCTACGACTGTAGATGCAGAAGGTATGATCGCAGAGGGACGCGAGATCGCAAAGATCCATCCCAACATGGTTGTAAAGATCCCTATGACTGTAGAAGGCTTAAAGGCTACCAAGGTTCTTTCTTCTGAAGGTATCAAGACAAACGTGACCCTGATCTTTTCTGCAAACCAGGCACTTCTGGCTGCAAGAGCAGGTGCTACCTATGTATCTCCTTTCCTTGGAAGATTAGATGACATCAGCCAGCCCGGCATCAACCTGATCGAGGATATTGTACAGATCTTCGATAACTACGGTCTGGATACTGAGATCATTGCAGCATCTGTCCGCAATCCGATCCATGTAACTGACTGTGCACTGGCAGGCGCTCATATTGCTACTGTTCCTTACGCAGTGATCGAGCAGATGACCAAGCACCCGCTGACTGATCAGGGTATCGAGAAGTTCCAGAAGGACTACAAGGCTGTCTTCGGTGAGTAATCCGTTTTGCAAGATCATTCTATAAAGGAGAAAAATCATGAACAAGCTTGAGCTTCAGAAAACTGCTGTTGAAGTTCGTAAAGGCATCGTTGAAGGTGTTCATGCCGCAAAGGCAGGGCATCCCGGCGGATCCCTTTCTGCAGCAGATATTTTTACCTACCTCTATTTTGAGGAGATGAATATCGATCCGAAGAATCCGAAGGATCCGGATCGTGACCGTTTCGTATTATCCAAGGGACATACAGCTCCCGGTCTGTATTCTGCGTTAGCACATCGCGGATACTTTCCGGTGGAGGATCTTCTGACCCTGCGTCATACAGGATCTTATTTACAGGGACATCCGGATATGAAGCACATCCCCGGCGTGGACATGTCTTCCGGTTCTCTGGGACAGGGCGTGTCTGCAGCATGTGGTATGGCTCTGGCCGGCAAGCTGAACAAGAAGGATTATCGTGTATACGCACTGTGTGGTGACGGCGAGATCCAGGAGGGTCAGATCTGGGAGGCAGCTATGTTTGCAGGCTTCCGCAAGCTGGACAATCTGTGTGTGATCGTTGACAACAACAATCTGCAGATCGATGGAGCAATCGACGAGGTTTGTTCTCCGTACCCGATCGACAAGAAGTTTGAGGCATTCAATTTCCATGTGATCAACATCAACGGCAATGATTTTGATGAGATCAAGGCTGCTTTCGATGAGGCAAAGGCGACCAAGGGTATGCCGACCGCCATCATTGCACACACCCTGAAGGGCAAGGGCGTTTCCTTCATGGAGAACGCTGTAGGCTGGCATGGAAAGGCTCCCAATGATGAGGAGTTTGCTATCGCAATGGAGGATTTGAGAAAGGCAGGTGAAGCATTGTGTCAGAAGTAAAGAAGGTTGCAACAAGAGACAGCTACGGCAATGCTTTAGTCGAGCTTGGAAAAGAACATGAGAATCTGATCGTTTTAGATGCCGATCTGGCAGCAGCTACAAAGACCGGCGTATTTAAAAAAGAGTTCCCGGAGCGCCACATTGACTGTGGTATCGCAGAGGCAAATATGACTGGTATCGCAGCCGGATTATCTACCTGTGGATTTGTTCCTTTTGTCAGCACATTTGCAATGTTCGCTGCAGGACGTTCCTTTGAGCAGGTGCGCAACTCCATCGGATATCCGCACTTAAATGTCAAGATCGGTGCAACGCACGCAGGTATTTCTGTTGGTGAGGACGGCGCGTCTCATCAGTGTAATGAGGATATCGCCCTGATGCGTGCGATCCCCGGCATGGTAGTCATTAATCCCAGCGATGATGTGGAAGCAAAGGCAGCAGTGAAGGCTGCTTATGAGCATGAGGGACCTGTTTATTTACGTTTTGGACGTCTGGCAGTGCCCGTGATCAATGACCGTCCCGATTACAAGTTTGAGATCGGAAAGGGCGTAGAGCTTCGCGACGGCAAGGACTGCACGATCATCGCTACCGGACTTTGCGTCAGCGAGGCATTGGAGGCAGCAGAGAAGCTTGCTGTAGATGGCATTGACGCACAGGTGATCAATATTCATACCATCAAGCCCCTGGATGAGGAGCTTGTGATCGCAGCTGCAAAGAAGACCGGACGCATTTTCACTGTTGAGGAGCATTCCGTCATCGGTGGACTTGGCGCAGCAGTCAGCGAGTGCTTAAGCGAAAACTGCCCCACAAAGGTAACACGCATCGGAATGAACGACGTATTTGGCGAGTCAGGTCCTGCAAAGGAACTGCTTCACAAGTACAAATTGGATGCAGACGGCATTTACGAGCGTATCGCAGCAGAGATGAAATAGTGGAAACTGCTCAGAGTTAGCTCTGGGCAGTTTTTTAAGATAAAGGAGAACGACATATGTTAGAACAGTTAAAAAAAGAGGTCTATGAAGCAAATATGGAGCTTCCCCGCAGAGGTCTGATCACTTATACATGGGGCAACGTCAGCGGAAGAGACGCAGAGACCGGCTATTTTGTCATCAAGCCCAGTGGTGTTGACTATGATGCACTGACACCGGACGACATGGTAGTCATGGATCTGGATGGAAATAAGATCGAGGGAAAATATAAGCCCTCATCCGATACCGCAACACACATCGAATTATATAAGAAATATCCGGAGATCGGCGGAATCGTTCACACCCATTCACCGGAAGCAGTTGCATGGGCACAGGCGGGAAGAGACATTCCGCTGTACGGAACTACCCACGCAGATTACTTCTTAGGACCGATCCCCTGCGCAAGAAACTTAACAACCGAGGAGATCAACGAGGCATACGAGAAGAACACCGGTGTTGTGATCATCGAGACCTTTGAGAACAGAGGCATCAACCCGGTATACACGCCTGCAGTCCTTTGTCAGAATCACGGACCCTTCACATGGGGCAAAGATGCAGCAGAGGCAGTGCACAATGCAGTTGTGTTGGAGGAAGTTGCAAAGATGGCACGCAACACGGAACTGATCAACCCTCAGGTAAAGCCTGCTCCCGACAACATTAAAGACAAGCATTTTTACCGGAAACACGGTGAGAATGCTTATTACGGTCAGTAAGGAGGTAGAGTGATGACAACAAATTTTGGCAAGACCAATGAGGGCGCAGATGTCACCATGTACACCTTGAAGAACGCCGGTGGCATGGAAGTGGACATCATCACGCTGGGCGCTGCGCTGCGCGCGATCCGCATTGCAGACAAGGACGGAAAGGTACGCGATGTACTGCTGGGCTATGATACACCGGCAGAATATCAGGATGTGCGTGGCTATCTCGGTGCGGTGATCGGCCGGAACGGTAACCGTATCGCAAATGCGCAGGTGACCATCGACGGTGTGACCTATCAGCTGGATGCTAACAATAACGAGAACAATCTGCACAGCGGTCCACACGGCCTGCATTCCGTGATCTGGCAGGCGGCTGAGGCAGACGATAGCCATGTAGTGCTGACCTACCACAGCCCGGACGGCGAGCAGGGCTTCCCGGGAAACATGGATGTTTCCGTGACCTATACGCTGACCGATGCAGGAGAGGTAGTGCTGGATTATAAGGCAACCACCGACAAGACAACCGTGGCAAACTTTACAAACCATGCTTATTTCAACCTGGACGGGCATGAGAGCGGCAGCATGGAACAGCAGAAGCTGGAGATCCTGGCTTCTTATTACACTCCGGTGGTAGATGGAAAAGCGATTCCTACCGGTGAGATCGCATCTGTGTCAGGAACACCGATGGATTTCCGCCAGATGACAGCGATCGGTGCCCGGATCAACGATGATTTTGATCAGCTCAAATACACGGGTGGTTATGATCATAACTATGTGCTGGACAAGGCAGACGGAAGTCTTCAGCTGGCAGCGAGAGCACATTCCGACGTTTCCGGTATCCAGATGGATGTGTATACGACCTGCGTGGGTGTACAGTTCTATGCAGGCAATTATGTGGGCGGACAGACCGGAAAGGGCGGTGTCGCATACGAGAAGCGTCAGGGCTTCTGCTTAGAGACACAGTATTTCCCGAATTCTGTGAATGAGAAGAACTTTAAACAGCCGTTCCTCGCACCGGGCGAGACCTATGAGTCTACCACAAAGTATTGTTTTTCCGTAATGTAATGCTTTGGAATCGTTTAAAGTATAGAGATTTATTAGCTTCGAAAAATACATCTTGTACAAATGCGTGTACAAGGTGTATTTTTATTATATGAAGAATAATTTAGACAAGGCAAAAAAATCATCTTTAAAACAAAAACTGATCCTTCTTGTGGGTGTGGCGGTGTTGCCTTTTCTGGTGATGTCGGTCTATCTGCTGGTGTCGCTGAGGGGTTACAGCGAAGCGTATGACAGTATTGTCAGCAATATGATGATCGCGAATAACTACAACCTGGATTTTCGGGATGAACTGGATGAGAGCATTTACCGTCTGGTGGCGGGCAGTATCACCCTCGACAGCATCGACGACGATGACTCGGTCAAGGATCCCTATGAACTGGTGCAGAAGTTGCGTGAGGATTTCAGCGCG
The DNA here is from genome assembly GCA_945828315.1 of uncultured bacterium. Classification (GTDB taxonomy): domain Bacteria; phylum Bacillota; class Clostridia; order Lachnospirales; family Lachnospiraceae; genus W0P33-017. The sequence continues at coordinate 9,795 of CALZQA010000048.1, forward strand.
CTGGTAAGGATCACGACAGATCGCGAGAGTCGTCTGTGGCTGCAGAGTCTTTTGCGCAATCTGGACACGCTGGAGGATCGTATTGATGACATCAAGTACAATCTGGATGAGGGTGGTCATTATGATGAAAATATGGAGATGCTGGACAACAACATTTACATCCTGACTGAGCTGATCCAGGATGATATCCAGTACTATATTTACTATCAGACCCGCAGCATGAACAGCTTAAAGCTGCAGCTGAATGCCCAGGTAGAGCGTTTTATGCTGGTGTTTGGCGTGATGCTGGCGGTGATCCTTCTGTTGGTGTTACTCATAGCAGCCCAGACGGTGAGCGGCATCGTGCGGCCCATCGAGCGTCTGAGGCAGGTGACCGGAGCGGTCGCGCACGGAGATTTCGAGGCGCGGGCAGAGACGACAGGACCGGCGGAGATCGCGGAGCTGTCCGGCTCCGTCAACGATATGACCGTACATTTGGAGGCGATGGTGAGCAAGATCAAGGAGGACGAGAGCAAGATGCGCCATGCGGAGCTGCGCCTTTTGCAGGAGCAGATCAACCCGCACTTCCTATATAATACACTGGACACGATCGTCTGGCTGATCGAGAGCGATTCCACGGATGAGGCGGTGGACATGGTCGTCTCGCTCTCGCAGTTTTTCCGTCTGGTACTCAGCCATGGCGCGGAGTACATATCGATCCGGGAGGAGGAACAGCATGTCAGAAGCTATTTAAAGATCCAGCAGGCGCGTTATCATGATATTCTGGATTATGAGATTGATATAGATTCCGCAATCTATCCTTACAAGATCCTGAAGCTGACACTTCAGCCGCTGGTGGAAAACGCACTCTACCATGGCATAAAGTATAAGCGCGCGATGGGCAAGATCACGATCACCGGAAGGATGCAGGAGCGCCGCATTGTTTTGACAGTGCAGGACAACGGTGTGGGCATGGAGCCTGAAAAACTGGCGCATCTGCGCAGGGAGATCGAACGCCCGTGCAAGGATACGGAAGGCGGATTTGGTCTCGCCAATGTTAACGAGCGCATCCGCATGTATTTCGGGGATTACTACGGCATGCAGATCGATTCTGTACAGGGGCAGGGAACAACCGTGACCGTGTCGATTCCGGCATTGCAGACTCCGCCGAAGGATGAACGCATGGCATAGAATAAAAATGAGGAAAGGAATGCCCCGAATTGTGCCGGGGCAGTGAAACAGAGGCAGTATGAAAAACGAAAAACGGCTGGTGATGGCGCTGGTTGTGCTGGTTGTGATGTTTCTGGTACTTCTCGGTGCCAGCGGTGGTTTTGAAAACGCAACGCCGCAGCAGGCGACGGAGGATGACAGTGAACCGGCAGATGAGGATCTGATCGTGGTGGGCTTTTCACAGCTTGGCAGCGAGTCGGTCTGGCGCGCCACACACACGCAGTCCATACAGGATGCACTCTCAAAGGAAAACGGATTTTTCCTCCAATACAGCAACGCCAGACAAAAGCAGGAAAACCAGATCAAGGCGATTCGCGGCTTTATCTCTCAGCGGGTGGATTACATCGTCTTCTCACCGCTCATGGAGGAAGGATGGGAGACGGTACTCACAGAGGCGAAGGATGCGGGCATTCCGGTCATTCTTGTAGACCGGAAGATCGCCGGTTCCGAGGATCTCTATACGACATTTATCGGTAGTGATATGGAGGCGGAGGGACGCAAGGCAGGTGAGTGGCTGGAGAATGATCTGGCGAGAAGAGGCCGTGCAGATGACCCGTTGAATATCGTGGTGCTGACAGGACCCTTCGGATCCACCTCCCAGATCGGCAGAAGCCGTGGTTTTATGCAGGTGGCATCTCAACATCCATCATGGAATATTCTGACGCAGGAGTCGGGAGATTTTACCGTTGTGAAAGGTAAAGAGGTCATGGCGAAGCTGTTGCGCCTATATGAGGATATTGATGTGGTAGTCAGCCAGAATGATGAAATGACCTTTGGCGCAATGGAGGCGATCGCCGAGGCAGGGCTGACAACCGGTATCTATGGGAAGATGAAAATGATCTCTTTTGATGGGGTAAAGGATGCGTTAGAGCTTGTGGACTCCGGAAAGATCAACTGTGAGGTAGAATGCAATCCCCTTCAGGGAGAGCTGCTTGCAGATGTGATCAAAAAGCTGGAGGCAGGCGAGAAGGTCGAAAAAGAATATTTTGTGGATGAACTTGTGTTTACTGCGAATAATGTCAGAGACTATCTGAGTGACAGAGTATATTAAAGGGGTAAGAGATGTTAAAGGTATTTTTGGTAGAAGATGAGAGTGTGGTGCGCGAGGCTTTGCGTGACAATATTCCGTGGCAGCAGTACGGTTATCGGTTTGTGGGTGAGGCCGGGGACGGTGAGATGGCGCTGCCGCTCATCCGAAAGACGGTACCGGATGTGTTGATCACGGATATCAAGATGCCGTTTATGGATGGACTGGCGCTCAGCCATATCGTGAAGAGTGAGTATCCGGACATGAAGATCATCATCATCAGCGGTTACGATGATTTTGATTATGCCAGACAGGCGATCTCCGAGGGTGTGGATGAGTATCTTTTGAAACCGATCACGCGCAGATCGCTGCAGAAGGCGCTCTCTGAGATCCGCGAAAAGATCGAGGCGGAGCAGGAGCAGAAAAACTACGTAAAAAAATTCCAAAGTGAGATGCAGCAGTATGAGCAGTATGCGCTGCGCAGCTTTTTCGAGAAGGTGTTCGAGGGAAAACTGTCGGCACAGGAGCTGTACGAGGAGGCAGGCAAACAGGGACTGGATATCAATGCTTCCGGTTACAACCTGATCCTGTTCGGTGTGCAGGAGGACGAGAGCTGTGAGGAGCTGCTGCGCTATTTTCTGCGTTTTCCGGAATGTCTGGTGTTCCGTTGGAACATGAACACCTACGGGGTACTTTTGATGGGTGATGTGGACAGCCTGAGCGAGCGAACGAACACGCATCTGGATTACATCAAAAAAACCTGTGAACAGTCGAAGGACCAGGAGTGGTACGTGGCAGCCGGAATACCGGTGGAGCGTTTCAGCCAGCTGTCTGACTGCTATAAGCGGGTTAACCATATTTACGCATACCGCTATCTGACTCCGGAGAAGCATGTTTTGACAGAGGAGTTGACAGAGGATGAGGGCGCGGCGACCGGCAGCAGTTTTGGCGGACTGGATGCAAACAAGGTGGATCCGGAGATCATCCGCGGATTTTTAAACAACGGTCAGCGAACAGAAGTGGATGAGTTTGTCGGCAGCTATATGCAGGGGCTGGGAGAGGCGGTTGCCTCGCGTCTGTTCCGGGATTATCTTCTGCTCAACATCCAGTTTACGGCGCAGGCGTATGTTGAGGGTATTGGCTGTAAGCAGGAGGAGTTCTTAGAGACGGTGGGAGCGGATCGGATCCATGAGATGGTGACCGGACCGGACACGATGGCGGATTACGTGCGCATGCTTCTGATGGAGGCACTGCGGCTGCGGGATGAAAAACAGCAGACACAGGGAAAGAAAGTATTACAGAATGCACTTGATTATATCGAAGAGAATTATATGCAGACCACGTTGAACCTGAACGAGGTTGCGCAGGCAATCGGTATGAGTCCCAACTATTTCAGCGGATTGTTTTCACAGGAAATGAAGATGACCTTTGTGGAGTATGTAACAAACAAGCGGATGGACCAGGCAAAGCGTCTGCTTCGGGAGAGCGACCAGTCTTCTGCACAGATCGCTGCGGCAGTGGGCTATAAGGATGCCCACTACTTCAGCTTTGTGTTCAAAAAGACAGTGGGGGTTTCTCCGCGCGACTGGCGCGCAAAGCAGTGAACGGAAGACGGCTCATCCCAGCGATGTGCAGCTGCCGCGCTCGATGATCTCAAAGGGCAGCGAGACAGAGGGAGCAGTTCCCCCGCGCATCTGCGTAAGCAGCGCATCCGCGGCAGTGACAGCAAGCTCAGAACTGCTTTTATGAGCGAGAGACGTGAGTCCGGGTTCGGAGAATTCACACAGGAAGCTGTTGTCGAAGCTCACGATGCTCACATCTTCCGGCACATTCTTTCCTGCGCGTGTAAGTTCTTTGACGAGCCAGTAGGCAATTTCATCATCCTGACAAATGACGGCAGAGCAGGCACCGAGATTCTGGCGGATAAAATCCGCGAGAAACCCGGTTGCCTGCTTTTTTTGCAGTGCGAGAAGTTCTGCTGAGGAATACCAACGGATACAGTTGTCATCCCATGGAATCTCCGCGGTGGCGCAGGCGGTGGTAAAGCCCATATAGCGATCCAGACCCGGGTGCGTATCACTGCGAAAGATCCCGGCGATGCGTGTGTGCTTCCGATCGATCAGGTATTCCGTCAGCTGCGAAGCACCGGCAAAATTTTCCTCTGCAATGACCGTGCGTGGCGGAAAGTTTTCATAGGCAGCGTGCAGAAAGACGGTGGGGAGTTGATTCGCCCACAGCTTTTCGTACAGATCCAGATTAGGGTTTGGAAGCGCACTTCTTACAGGTTCCACGATCAGTCCGCGCAGCGGAACAGACAGCAGCTGCTGAAGGATGGCGCGCTCGTTGGCGACGCTGTGTCCGGTCAGGAAAAAGGAGACGGCAAAACCTTCCTTTACAAGCGGCACCTGCAGGTCGTTTCGCAGTCTGGCATAAGTATAGTCGCTGTCGGTGGGAAGCAGGATGGCGATCTGATTATGGGAAGCATCAGGATGAAGACCGGTGGCGTAGGCTCCGCTGCCCTGGCGCCGTTCAATCAGTCCTTCTGTTTCCAAGAGCTGTAAGGCCTGGCGTACGGTCTGGCGGCTGACGCCGTACAGGGAGCAGAGCTCTTTTTCGGTGGGAAGCTTTGTCATGCGGATGCGTGTTTCTCCTGTTAATTGTACCCGCAGACGGTCTGCAATGCGTTGATATTTTGGAATCATCACAATCCTCCGATAAAATATTTACTGTTTTTCTAAGATTTTTTACATGCCGGTTTGAAAATTTCACCTGATAAAAGTCAATAAATCGGAAAAAAACATCATAAAATTAAGTCTTTTGCCAACTTTGCCAATGAAAATAATGGATAAATCTGGAAGCTGTTTCGTAAAATATTTACTTTTGGGCGAAAAAATCGTAAATTTTTGAACCTATCACTATTAAAACACAAATTTGTATTGAAATCTACTAAAAAACGAAAAAATTTGTATTGTTCAACAAACCAAAACTGGGAAAAGTAAACAATTTCCGGATTCGTATAATGAAACATGTAAGGACGAAACACCTTACAAAAACAAATCAAAAGGAACTAATATTAAGGGAGGAAACAAAGAATGAAGAAGAAAGTATTAGCAAGCTTACTTACTGTAGCTATGGCAGCAACCATGTTAGCTGGATGCGGATCTAAGGCAGAAGCTCCGGCAGATGCACCTGCAGCAGAAGAGCCCGCAGCAGAGGAGCCCGCAGCAGAGGAGCCCGCAGCAGACGATGCAGCAGAAGCTCCGGCAGCAGACGATGGCGCACTCATCAAGGTTGGTATCATCAACAACGACCCCAACGAGTCCGGATATCGTACCGCTAATGATAAGGATATGAAGGAGTTCTTCACCGAGGCAAACGGCTACGAGGCATCTTTCGCATACAGCTTAAAGAACGACGAGCAGATCGCAGCAGCTCAGAAGTTCATCACTGACGGCGTTGACTACTTACTGTTATCCGCAGCTGATACAGCCGGATGGGATTCTGTATTACAGGATGCAAAGGACGCAGGAATCAGCGTAATCTTATTCGACCGTACCATCGACGCAAGCGAGGATCTGTATGAGGCATCTATCGTTTCCGATATGGCAAAAGAAGGACAGACTGCTGTTGACTGGTTAGCAGGACAGGGACTTGATGAGTACAATGTGATCCATATCCAGGGTGTTATGGGATCCGCAGCTCAGAAGGGTCGTTCAGGAGCTTTAGATGACAAGGTAGCAGCTGAGTCTAACTGGAACATCGTTGCACAGCAGACCGCTGAGTGGAATGCAGAGAAGGCACAGCAGATCGTTCAGTCAGTGATCGATTCAGGAAAGTCTTTCAACGTTATCTACGCTGAGAACGACGATATGGCTAAGGGTGCTGTAGCAGCTCTTGACAAGGCAAACATCTCTCACGGTGTTGGCAAAGACGTCATCGTAATGGGCTTTGACTGCAACAAGTGGGCATTAGAGGAGCTGTTAGCAGGAAACTGGAACTACGATGGACAGTGCAATCCTTTCCAGGCAGCATACATCGATGGTATCATCAAGACTCTTGAGGCTGGTGAGACTGTAGCTGAGAAGGTAGTTGTCATGGACGAGAAAGGTTTTGACGCTTCTACCATTACTCAGGAGGATGTAGATACTTACGGAATCTAATTCGCAGTATATTTAATCCAATAAATGATAGGGCGCGGTACGCGGAATAAGTGCCGCGCCTTTTTAACAGAAAATGATCGTAAAATAACAACAAAAAAGGAGTGAATGCACAGGTGAAAGAGAAATCTGTATTGGAAATGAGAGGAATATGCAAGAGCTTCCCCGGCGTTCGCGCTCTGCATGATGTGGACTTTACTTTATGTGAAGGCGAGATCCACGCGCTGATGGGTGAGAACGGTGCTGGAAAATCTACCTTGATCAAGGTGCTCACCGGCGTCTATGAAAAAGATGAAGGCGAAATCTTTTTGAAGGGACTGGACAAGGCGGCTGTCATCCGTTCACCGCAGGATGCGCAAAAACTTGGTATAAGCACGGTGTATCAGGAGATTACCCTGTGCCCGAACCTTTCTGTTGCTGAAAATATGTACATAGGTCGTGATGAACAAAAGGGCGTGAGCTGGAAGAAAATGAACGCGAATGCAGATAAGATCCTGCAGACGCTTGATATTCCGGCAAAGGCAAACAGACAGCTTTCCAATTATTCCATCGCGATCCAGCAGATGGTAGCGATTGCAAGAGCCGTTGACATGGAATGTAAGGTGTTGATCCTGGATGAGCCGACTTCATCGCTGGATGAGCAGGAAGTAGAAAAGCTTTTTGGTCTGATGCGTGATCTGCGCGCGAAGGGTGTTGGAATCATCTTTGTTACCCACTTCCTGGATCAGGTATATGAGGTGTGTGATAAGATCACCGTACTTCGTGACGGTGGACTGGTCGGCGAATATGAGATCGCAGATCTTCCCCGCGTGAAGCTGGTAGCAAAGATGCTCGGTAAAGAGCTGGATGATATGTCTGATATCAAGACGGACACCATCGCCTACAGCGGAGATGATGCGGATACAAAGATCTTTGAGGCAGAAGGTCTGCAGAGTAATGCAGGTATCAAGCCGTTTGACTTCTACATCAGGAAGGGTGAGGTTAACGGATTCACCGGTCTGCTGGGTTCCGGCCGAAGTGAGTGTGTGCGTGCTATTTTTGGTGCAGATCATGTGATCGGCGGTTCTGTAAAGAAAAACGGAAAGACGATAAAGATAAAGAAACCCATCGATGCGATGAAGCAGGGTATTGCATATCTGCCTGAGGATCGAAAGGTTGATGGTATTATTGGAGATCTGTCTGTACGGGATAATATCATTCTGGCACAGCAGGTGCTGAAGGGCTTCTTGCATCCCTATTCAAAGGCAGAGGCTCAGAAGATCGCAGAGGAATACATCAAGATGATCGAGATCAAGACTGCTTCCGCAGACACCCCGATCAAGTCACTTTCCGGTGGTAATCAGCAGAAGGTGATTCTTGCAAGATGGCTGCTGACACATCCGGAGTATCTGATCTTAGATGAGCCGACCCGTGGTATTGATGTCGGAACTAAGATTGAGATTCAGAAATTAGTATTAAAGTTGGCATCAGAGGGTATGAGTGTGACATTTATCTCTTCTGAAACGGATGAGATGATCCGTACCTGTTCACGTCTGATCGTCATGAGAGACCGCCGCGTGGTTGGAGAACTTGGCAGTGACGAGCTGACGCAGAATAAGATTATGAGTACCATTGCGGGAGGTGACAACAATGGAAAATAAGAATAAGAGTATCAGAGCATTTTTCTCCGGACTGGTAAAACAGCAGGTATTTATCCCGCTTGCAGCATTACTGATCCTCGCATTGTTCAATCTGATCATGGATCCGTCATTCTTTAAGATCACCCTGGGTCAGAACTCTGTCGGAGATCCGGTATTGAACGGTTATCTGATCACGATCCTGGACTACGGCTCAGAACTGGCGATCCTTGCAATCGGTATGACATTAGTAACAGCAGCTTCCGGTGGACAGGACATTTCCGTCGGCGCGACCATCGCGATCGCAGGCTCGGTGATCCTGCGCATGCTCTGCGGCGGACAGACAACAACTGACACTTATCAGACACCGCTTATTGTAGCATTCCTTGTTGCAGTGCTGGCATCTATGGTAGCAGGTGCGTTTAACGGAGCTCTGGTCGCTTACTTCCGGATCCAGCCGATGATCGCAACATTGATCCTGTTTACCGCAGGACGCTCCATCGCAGCGTGGGTCAACAACAATGAGCTGCCCATCGTAAATGTGGACAGCTTCGGATATTTCGGTGGATATATCCCCGGCGTGCCGATTCCGACCCCGTTCTTCATCGCGGTGATCTGCGTGGTTGTGATCGCGTTGGTTATGAAGTTTACAAACCTGAGATTATATACACAGGCAGTCGGTATCAACGAGAGCGCATCCAGATTAAATGGTCTGAACCCTGAGTTTATCAAGTTCATCTCATTTGTAATTCTGGGCGTGTGTGTGGCTGTGGTAGGCTTGATCAAGGTCAGCCGTCTGTCAACCATCAACTACTCCGTAGTTGCAAAGGATATCGAGATGGATGCCATCCTGGCAGTTGCTCTGGGCGGAAATGCTCTGGGTGGAGGTAAGTTCAATATCTGGGCTTCTATCCTTGGCGCATATGTCATTCAGTTCCTGACAACGACTCTGTACAAGTTGGAGGTACAGTCTGACGCACTTCCTGCTTACAAGGCGGTTGTCGTTATCGTGTTAGTTGTTCTGAGTGCACCGATCGTGAGAGAGAAGCTTGCTTCAATCAGCAAAAAGATGAAAACAAAGGAGGTAGCATAACATGGCATCAGAAAAGAATACAGCTGAAAAAAAGAGCAGCTGGTTTAAAAATGTGTCAGACACAAATCTGCTGCTGATGATTACCATCGTTGTTTTCTTTGTAATGTACATTTCAGCGATGATCTTCCTCGGTTCCGGATTTTTAAAGCCGCAGGCTTTCTTCAATATCCTGAATGCGCAGGCAGCACTGATCATCACCGCCTGTGGTATGAGTCTGGTCATGATCACCGGCGGTATCGATATCTCTGTCGGCGGTGTGGTAGCACTGGTCAGCATGAGTTGTGCAGTATTTCTTGATTTTGGCGGCGGCAATCCGTATACAGCGATCCTGCTGGCACTTGCCATCGGACTGGCATTTGGTCTGGTACAGGGCTTCCTTGTAGCATACCTTGACATCCAGCCCTTCATCGTATCACTGGCAGGAATGTTCTTTGCACGTGGTATGACGACCATCGTTCACACAAATCCGTTCAACGTAGAGAACGAGGCATTTACAAAGTTAAAGATGACACGTGTCATCATACCCGGAATGGGTTCCATCAACAAAAAAGGTATTTATGTTGACGCTTACGTTGAGCTGGGTGTAGTGGTTGCATTACTGATCGTAGTCATTTTGTTCTGTGTACTTCGCTGGACAAAGCTCGGTCGTGCATTCTACGCAGTCGGCGGAAATCAGCAGAGCGCGCTGATGCTTGGTATTAATGTTAAGCGTACAAAGTTCCTTGCACACCTGATCTGTAGTATTCTTGCAGGTATCGGTGGCTATGTATATTTCCTTCATGTAGGTTCCGGATCTCCCTCTCATGCCAGTGGTATGGAGATGAACGCCATCGCTTCCTCCATTATCGGCGGCACGATGCTGACCGGTGGTGTTGGTAATATCATAGGAACATTCTTCGGTGTACTTTCCTTAAGTACGATCCAGAACATCGTTGCTTCCGCAGGTCTGGATCAGGCATGGTGGACAGGAATCACCGTTGCAGCTATGCTGTGTATCTTCCTGATCGTACAGAGTGTGATCATGGCGCGCAAAAAGAGAGCATAATTAAAATATTTACAAAGATGTGTCTTGCGTAAGCAGGCACATCTTTTTTTGCATAAATTAGAAATATAAGGTATAATAGTAAAGCTGTATAAAAACTTAGGGAGCAGAAACGATGATTTATAACAATATTTTAGAGGCGATGGGTCATACACCGATGATCCGTCTGAACCATATGGTGGAAGAGGACAGCGCGCAAGTGCTGGCCAAATTTGAGGGACTCAATGTAGGTGGTTCCATCAAGACGCGGACAGCTTACAATATGTTAAAGGATGCGAAGGAGCGCGGACTAATCAAAGACGATACGATCATTGTGGAACCCACGAGCGGCAATCAGGGTATCGGTCTGGCACTTGTCGCTGCAGTAGAAGGCTATCACGTGCGTATCCTCATGCCGGATTCCGTCAGTGAGGAGCGCAGAAAGCTCATGCGCCATTATGGGGCGGAGGTCGTGCTTGTCCATGACGCGGGAAATATCGGAAAAGCGATTGAGGAATGCGTGGAGATCGCGCTTCAGATGGCGAAGGATGATCCGCGGGTGTTTGTGCCCCAGCAATTTGAAAATCCGGCAAATCCGCAGGTACACAGAGACCAGACCGGGCTTGAGATCTTAGAGCAGGTAGACGGCCCGATCCACGGCTTCTGTTCCGGCATCGGCACCGGAGGTACGATCACCGGTATCGGGGAGACCTTAAAAGAGAAAAATCCGGATATTGTGATCTGGGCAGTGGAGCCGGAGCATGCGGCGATCCTTTCCGGAGGTTCCATCGGAACACATCTGCAGATGGGCATCGGGGACGGTGTCATACCTGCTATTTTAAACCAGAAGATTTATGAGGATATCTGTATTGTCACGGATGATGAGGCGATCCGGACGGCGCGCGATCTTGCCCGCAGGGAGGGTATCATGTGTGGTATCTCCAGCGGAACCAATGTAGCGGCAGCGCTGCGTCTCGCAAAACAGCTGGGCAAAGGAAAAACAGTTGTGACGGTACTTCCAGATACGGCAGAACGGTATTTTTCCACACCGTTATTTGAGGAAGATGTATGAATTATCAGGACGAATGGCTGTTGTATGAGGCCGGAGATGAGATTGACGAGGTAGAACACAGACCTCCGACAGAAGAATTTTTATTTTATCAGGCGGTGGCAACCGGAAATGTGGAGGCAGTAAAGAAAAACTGCGAACAGGGGCGCTTTATGGAGAGCGAGGGCGTGGGTGTGCTGTCGCGGAATCCGGTGACCAACCTGAAGTATCATTTTGTGATCACGACAGCGATGGTCACACGTCTTTGCAGACAGCATGGCATGGAGCTGGAGCAGGCGTTCCGTCTGAGTGATTTCTATATTCAAAAGCTGGATGATATCCATACGGTGGAGGGGGTCCAGA
>CALZQA010000049.1 GCA_945828315.1 uncultured bacterium
GTCGTCTTATCGATAACGCCTGATTCCTTCATCTCGTAGTAGAGGTCGTTACCCTCACGGGTACGCTCGCCTACACCGGTGAATACGGAGTATCCGCCATGCTCTGTCGCAATGTTGTGGATCAGCTCCTGGATCAGTACGGTTTTTCCTACTCCTGCACCTCCGAACAGACCGATCTTTCCACCCTTCTGATAGGGGCAGAGCAGATCTACGACCTTGATACCGGTCTCCAACATCTCGGAAGATGTTGCCTGTTCCTCAAAGCTGGGAGCGGGTCTATGAATGGGCATGTACTCCACATCAGTGGGAGCCGGCTGCTCATCAATGGGCTCACCGAGAACGTTAAAAATACGTCCCAATGTATTCTCACCGACAGGAACCATGATCGGCGCGCCGGTTGCTTTTGCATCCATACCGCGCACCAGTCCGTCGGTGGGACCCATGGCAATACATTTTACGGTGTCGTCACCCAGATGTGCTGCGACCTCAGCGACCAGCCGCTCACCGTTTTTACGGGTGATATCGATCGCCTCGTTGATCTCCGGAATCTTTCCCTCGGGGAACTTGATATCCAGGACCGCACCAATGATCTGAGTGATTTTTCCAATATTTTCTGCCATTGTTTCACTCCTTTATTAGTTATAGTTATGAGATCGCTTCCGCGCCGGCGATGATCTCTGTCAACTCCTGGGTAATAGAACCCTGGCGCGCACGATTATATTTCAAAGACAAATCACTAATCATGTCTTCCGCATTACTTGTAGCTGAATCCATTGCCTGCATTCTGGCTCCGTTTTCACTGGCAAGCGCTTCCACCAGCGCACCGTAGAAAATACTGGTGACATACTTGGGGATGATCAAATTCAGAGCCTCCTCGACGTTCGGCTCGTAGTTCATGATCAGCTTGTCATCTGCCGCAGAGATCTCCTCGTCGGAAAACTCCACCGGAAGCAGCTTCATCAGTTTTGGTATATGGACAACCGTATTTTTAAAATGGGTGTAGGCGAGATAGATCTCACCGATCTCTCCTCTGGTAAACGCATCCAGCACCCGGGCGCACACGGCTGCAGCGTCCTCATAGGTGGGAGCCTCCATGATAGCGGAGTGATCCTCCTTAATGGTGTAGCCATTGCGCTCCAGCGTCTCTCGTCCCTTGCTTCCGATACAGAATAACTCAACCTTATCCTTCGGAAGAAGCTCCTGGTTGTTCGTCACAAGCTTGGTCACATTCGCATTGTATCCGCCTGCCAGTCCACGGTTTGAAGTAATGACTACCACTGCGATCTTGTCTGATACGCCGGGTGTCAGATACGGATGGTTGATGTTACCGGACTTTGCCAGAATGGATGTCACCGTCTGGTACATATGGTTAAAATACGGGTCTGTTGCCTCTGCATGAAGCTTTGCCTTCTGCAACTTTACGGTAGAAACTAATTTCATGGCTTTTGTGATTTGCTGCGTACTCTGTATGCTGCTCTTTCTTCGCTTGATGTCTCTCATCGAAGCCATAATTTTTCACCGCCTTTGTTTCTACTTAAAAGATTTCTTGCATTCTTCGATCGCCTGGATCAGCTTCTTTTCCGTCTCTTCATCCATCTGCTTTGTCTCACGGATGGATTCAAGGATCTCCGGATACTTCGTGGAAACGAACTCGATCAGCTCGCCCTCAAAGCGAAGTACATCTTCCACCGGAATATCAAGCAGATAACGCTTGGTCGCTGCGTAGATGATGATGACCTGATTTTCCACCGGCATGGGCTTGTACTGCGGCTGCTTTAACATTTCCTGCAGACGGGTTCCCTGTGCCAGAGTCTCCTTGGTGGCATCGTCCAGCTCGGAACCAAACTGCGAGAATGCTGCAAGCTCTGTATACTGTGCCAGCTCGGTACGGATCGGAGCTGCGATCTTCTTCATCGCCTTGATCTGTGCAGCGCCTCCTACACGGGATACAGAGAGACCTGCGTTGATGGCCGGGCGGAATCCTGCGTTAAACATCTCGGTCTCCAGATAGATCTGTCCGTCTGTGATGGAGATGACGTTTGTCGGAATGTATGCGGATACATCACCCGCCTGTGTCTCGATGATCGGGAGCGCGGTCAGTGAACCGCCGCCCAGCTTATCGGACAACCGCGCTGCACGCTCCAGCAGTCTGGAGTGCAGGTAGAAGACATCACCCGGATATGCCTCACGTCCCGGCGGTCTGCGGAGGAGCAGGGAGAGTGTACGGTATGCGGTTGCATGTTTACTCAAGTCATCATAAACAACCAGAACGTCCTCGCCGTTCTCCATCCATTCCTCACCGATGGCACATCCTGCGTACGGTGCAATATACTGTAAAGGTGCCAGCTCACTGGCGGTGGAAGCTACGACGGTGGTATATGCCATTGCGCCGAACTCCTCAAGGGTATTCACGATGGAAGCTACAGTAGAAGCCTTCTGTCCGATGGCCACATAGATACACTTCACACCCTGTCCCTTCTGATTGATAATGGTATCGATCGCGATCGCTGTCTTTCCGGTCTGTCTGTCACCGATGATCAGCTCACGCTGTCCGCGTCCGATGGGGATCATGGAATCGATTGCCTTGATACCTGTCTGTAACGGGGTATCTACAGATTTTCTGGAGATAACGCCGCTTGCCACTCGCTCGATCGGACGATATTTGTCTGTCTGGATCGGTCCCTTGCCGTCAATCGGCTGTCCGAGCGCATTGACTACACGTCCGATCAATGCATCGCCGACGGGAACCTCTACCACACGTCCGGTCGTCTTTACGGTATCGCCCTCGTTGATATTTTTATTGGCTCCGAGTAATACGGCACCAACATTGTCTTCCTCAAGGTTCAATACCATTCCATATACCTCGCCCGGAAATTCCAAAAGCTCGCCCTGCATTGCGTTTTCCAGACCGTGGATACGCGCAATACCGTCTGCCACCTGAATGACTGTACCAACGTCTGCCACCTCAAGTGTTGACGCGTAACGGGCAATCTGCTCCTTGATCACGGAACTGATTTCCTCTGGTCTCAAATTCATGGAGCGCATTCACCTACTTTCAACTGTATTTTTGATAATTCGGAGCTGAGTGTCGCCAGCTTGCTCTTGATGCTGCTGTCAACGACCCGGTCCTTGATACGAACGACCATTCCTCCAATGAGAGAAGGGTCTACCTCGTAGTGCATTTCAAATTCCACATAATCTGTGGTTGCCAGAAGCTTTTCTACCAGATTGGCCTTCTGGATCTCACCCAGCATCATCGCTGTGGTGATATGAGCAGTTCCGATATGTTTGTATTCCTTCGCCTGCTCTATAAAATATTCAAGTACAGCGGTGGTATCGTTGTAATGGTCTTTTTCCACTAACATCCGAAGCAAGCCCACCAGCTCATCTTTGATGCGGCCTTTGAAAATGTTTTCCAGAGTCGCTATTTTTTCCTCTTTTACGATCTTCGGATGATTCATCAGCCGATTTAGCTCATCGTGACTTTCCAGCACGGAAAGCACGCCTTTGGCCTCCTCCAAAAACGAATCTAACTGGTTGGATTCCACTGCTAATTCAAACAATGCATCACCGTATGTTTTGGATACTAGCTTAGCCATGTTGAATCACCCATTTCCTTTATTGTCTCATCGACCAGTTGGTTCTGAATGTTGATGTCCATGTTTGCGCTGATGACCTTGGCTGCCATAGCTGCTGCCACTGAGATCATCTCCTGCTTCATCTCATCAACAACACGCTTCTTCTCAAGCAGCGCTTCCTCATTCGCACGGGCAATGATGCGGGCGGCTTCTTCCTTCGCCTCCTCCACGATCTTCGCTTCGTTGTGAAGCGCTTTCTGCCTTGCCTCGGAAAGGATTGCCTCTGCTTCCTTGTCAATATTTTTCAGTTTTTCCTCGTACTGCGCCTTCAGCGCTGCCGCGTCCGCTTTGTCCGTCGCCGCGTCATCCAGCTCCGTCCTGATCTTTAACTTACGGTCCTCAAGCATCTTTCGTACCGGATTAAAGAGCAGATAGCTCATTGCGAGGAACAGGAAAAATACTGCAATTGCAAGCAATATCACATCATGTACCAACTGCATGTCCAGATCAAATAATCTTTCCATAACCTAGAAGTGTTACCTCCTTCTTGATATTGATATGATACTCCCTATCTTGCTAACGGTTTTACGAACATGAGCAGCAGCGCTACGACCAGACCATACAGACCGGTGGTCTCGGCAACTGCCTGTCCAAGTAACATCGTAGAAGTGATGTCACCCTTTGCTCCGGGGTTACGTCCTACTGCTGCCGCGCCGTGTCCGGCTGCGATACCCTGTCCAATACCAGGTCCGATACCGGCGATAACTGCCAGTCCGGCACCGATTGCTGAACAACCTAAGATAAAATCTGTACCTGTGAAATTCTCCATGATAATTTCCTCCTAATTAAAATAAAATTGCTTTTAATACTCGCCATCCTCGATGGCCTGATTGACGTATGTCATTGTCAACATACAGAATACATATGTCTGGATCGCTCCGGAGAACAGATCAAAGTACACATGCAAAGCTGCCGGCCAGATTACTGCAAATTTGGAAATGAGCGTGTAGACCAGCGCCTCAATAACCACGCCGGAAAGCACATTTGCAAACAGACGCAGTGACATGGATACCGGAACTGCCACATCACCGATCAGGTTGATCGGTGCCCAGATCGGCCATGGATCACACAGACCCTTCAACACACCGGACACATGCTGGTGCTTGAATTTCTGGAATGTGATGATACTAAACGTCATCAATGCCAGCGCAAGTGTCGTGCCATAATCTGCCGTCGGCGGCCGCAGTCCGAGCAAACCGGAAATATTGCTGAGCAATATGAAACAAAAGATCGTTCCGATATAGTTCGCAAAATATTTCGCGTTGTGCCCCATCGCATTCTCTACCATGCCATCCAGTTTTTCTACGACAAGCTCCACGATATTCTGGAAGGTATCGGGCACTTCCGTCGCATGCCTGATCTTTCTATTCGCAGCGATTGAAAACGCCAGCAAAAGAAGCATGACTAACAGGATACACACATGAGAGGTCGTAATCCAGACTGTCTGTCCGAAAAATTTATAGGAAAACAGACCGTGGATCATAAAATCCACTTCTGAATCAGCGGCCATTAAAATTCCATACTCCAAACTTTCACCTCCTTCTATGATTTATGTTTTTTTCTGTCACGCAGCCGATAGAACAACGGCTGTACGTATGCTGATATTTTTAATCCCAGCACTCCGAAAAATGCCGGAAGAATCATACCCAGATTGAGATAACACATTGCCACCAGCACAAGCAATACGATCACATAACGGAACATCGCAGACGCGATCGTCTTTTTCTTTGCACCGTCTTCCGTTCCAATACTCACTGCGTCCTCGATGGACATCGCCATATGGATCGCCATAAAAAGGGCACAGCCGATACCGATCCACAGCCCCGTGGAATAGCGGAGCTTGTCATCCACCAGCCATATACCCGTAAGCTGAAGCAGGATACCGTATATGATTATTCCCAAAACCAGACCCGGTAATGCTTCATTGAGTCTTTTTAACATCTGATGATACCTTCTCTTTTTCTTCTATAATATTACCGTCCTTATCAGAATGTGCCTTAGGCTGATAGATCCTGCGCGCGAAAATAAATACATTTCGCATGCCCGCCAGTGCTCCGATGACAAAAAACGGGATCGCCAGCCACGAAATCTGCAGCTTTTCTCCCAGCCATGCCCCAAACAGGGTACAGGCGAGGATTGGAACCAGCATATTAATGCCAAACTGCATGACCATCGCAAAGGATTGAACTACTTCTCTGTTATTTTTCATACTTCTTTCTACTTCGCAGTGCACGGCACTACTCATGCCAACGCGACCATTATACCATTTTTTTGGTGAATATGTCTATACATTTAACGTGATCTGTCTATTTGTTCGTGAATATTTATAGTACCGCACACCTGCAGCATCCATCATGCGCTTGGATGCAATGACCGAAGGTGTATGCTCATACTTGTCGCTATCATACACAACTGTCCGAATCCCACTCTGGATGATCGCCTTCGCGCACTCGTTGCACGGAAAGAGCGTCACATACAGTTTGGCACCCTCAAGGCTGCCTCCGCGATAGTTTAAGATCGCGTTCAGTTCGCTGTGGGTGGAGTACAGATATTTATTGTCCAGCGGATCGCCCTCTCTCGTCCACGGAAATTCATCATCTGAACAACCCGTGGGAAATCCGTTGTATCCCATTGACAGGATCTTATTATCATTGCTGACGATACATGCACCCACCTGTGTATTCGGATCCTTGGAGCGCATGCCGGAAAGCATCGCCACACCCATAAAGTATTCGTCCCAGCTGATATAATCGTTTCTTTTGTCACTCATTGCCTGATGCCTCCCCCTGTTCATTCAGCCAAGCAGCCAGTTTTTTGATCGTTTTCGACAGCGACTCAAAACACAGCCCATAAGAGGGCAGCGGCGCGCCATAAGGATCCATGATCTCCAGTTCCTCTCCGGCCAACGTCGTCAGCACCTGCACCTGAGGCAGCTTGTCCTCGCCCACGATCGCCAGCACCTGGGGAATATCCTTTGCCTCCATGACAATGATCAGCGTATTCTCATCCACATCCTCAGCTACAAGCTGCTCAGACATGTATCCCTCCAGATTGATACCGTTACTGATCATCACCGCGGATACTTTCTGATTGAGTGGCTCCGGAAACAGTACGACAAGTCCTCTCGCTTCAATCTCTATCTCCCGTTTTAAACTGCACTCCCGCAAGAGTGCCGCTGCCATCGGTGCCCGGCAGGTGCCGCTCTTGCACACAAAAATCACCTTGTCCCACATATGCTATACCTCCAATACCTGATGTCCCGCCGCCTTCAAAAGCCGGTTCATGATCGCCTGTCCCATTCCCGCAGTCGCAAAACTCTCGGAAAAGATCGCATCCACGCCCAGCTCGTCAAACTGCCGCAGGCTGCCGTACAGATGTCTGGCGATCGCCTCCTCGTCATCTCGTCCCCCAATGCTGATAACGATACCCTGTCTGTACTGATCCTTTGTCTCTTCCGTAGCGATGATCCCCACGCTCTTTTTCTGAGCGGTCAGTTCTTCACTCAGACGGTTGATCTTCTGCACAACTGCATCTGTTTCTCCCTCAACGACTTTCAGATCTGCCTTTGGCGCATAGTGACGGTACTTCATCCCCGGCGCCTTCGGCTTGCGGTCAGAATCCGCCGCGATCAGTCCGGGATCGACACGCACCTCGCCAAGCACCTCCTGCAGCATTTCCAGTGTAATGTAACCGGGCCGCAAGATCATCGGCACATCTTCTGTCAGATCCACGATCGTAGATTCCAGCCCGATATTCACAGGACCCCCATCTATGATCATATCGATCTTTCCGGTCAGATCCTGCGCCACATGCTCTGCCTGCGTCGGACTCGGACGCCCGGAAGTGTTGGCGCTGGGAGCTGCGATATATCCGGTGGATGCATCGATCAGTGCCCGCGCGATCGGGTCTGAAGGCATCCGCACAGCGACCGTATCCATACCTCCCGTCGTCTCATATGGAATCCTGTCGTTCTTTTGAAAAATCATCGTAAGCGGCCCCGGCCAGAAACGCTCCGCCAATGTATAAGCCGCCTGTGGCGCCTGTGCCACTATTTCCTCCAAAGCTTTCATATTTGTGATGTGTACGATCAGCGGATTATCCGAAGGACGCCCCTTAGCGCTGTAGATCTTGTGTGACGCATCCGGATTTGTCGCATCCCCGCCCAGTCCGTAAACCGTTTCCGTGGGAAATGCCACCAGACCGCCTTTTTTTAAAATTTCTCCTGCCCGCGCGATAGCTTCATGATCGATCGCCTGCGGGTTTATTTTTATCATTTCTGTTTTTATATCCATACAGTGTAGTATAACATAGTTCCTTTCATTTTACAAAAAAAATCATTGCGTTCCGGCCAAGTTTGCGGAGGTTCCGTTCAAAAATTCCATCACGCCCATATGGATCGCCCAAACGAGGCGGTTTTGATAATCCTCACCGGTCAAAAGTGCCACCTCCGCCGGGTTGCTCAGAAATCCGCACTCTACGATAACGGTAGGCGATACCGTGCGTTTCAACAGATAGTAGCTCTCATTTGCCTTTGCCTGTCTGTGGTTTTCCGGATCCACCCGCTCGATCAGGCTCGCCTGCACCAGCTTTGCCAATGCTTCCCCCTCCGCGGATTGTCCGTAATAAAATACCTGTGCCCCCTTCACTTCAGGCGAAGAAAAGCTGTTCTGGTGGATACTCACCGTACAGTCCGGATCGATCTTTTCGATCAGCGCACAGCGATTCTGCAGATCTGCCACCTTTTTGTTGCTGTCGCCCTCCCGATACAGCCCTGTATCCGATTCGCGGGTGAGCGTCACGCTGACATCCTCCTGCTCCAGCAGTGTTTTCAGCTTTTTGGCAATGACAAGATTAACATCCTTCTCCAGAATACCGTCCGCCGACACTTTCCCGCTGTCAATGCCTCCGTGACCCACATCGATCACCACGCTGTACTTCCTCTCCTCCGGCTTACTTTTCGCGGAGCTTACCAGCTTTGCTCCCTGCCTTCCCAGGAAACCGGCAGCAAACAGAATACATATCGCCATGCATAATTCCACTTTTTTTCTCATAAAAAACCCCATACAAAACTCATAAACTTGTTTTATTGTATGAGCTTTGTATGGGGTGTATTCTTATTCCATATTCCTATTCTATATAAGAAGCGATCGTATCCCAGACGTCTGCTGTCTCCATTCCTGATTTCCAGAATGCAGCGCCCGCAAGGTTCAGATCCTTCATTACCTGAAGCTTCTTCTCCAGCGACTGTGCATCCTCCAGCCATACCTTGTAGGTCACACCGTCTGCTTTATACTGGGAGTAATTCTGTCCACAATCCTCCAGCCAGGTGATCTGTGCGCCGTTCGCATCAATCCGGCTGCGCGCTTCTGCCATGCTGACTGCCTCACTGGACAACTCATAGCCCACATAATCCTCCGATGATGCCTCCGCAGAATCGCCGTCCTCCTCCTTGGGCGTCTCTGCCCAGATCCGTGTATAGAAAGGCATTCCAAGCACCAGCTGTTCCGCCGGGACGCCTGCCGCCAGCGTATCCTTTGCGCCCTTTTCCACAAATCCGATGGAAGCGACACTACCCTCATCGCTTCCTGCATAATGCTCATCGTATGCCATCACGATGACATAGTCTGCAAAATTTGCCTGCTCCGCACGGTTATAAAACTGCGTGTAAGCGCTGGGCACATAATTGTCTACCGACAGCACCAGTCCATTGTCGTCACACTTCAGGGAAAGCTCCCGGATGAACTGGATATATCCGTCACCAACCGCATTGCTCAGCGCCTCAAAGTCAATGTTTACGCCATCTAAATTGTAGTTTAGCGCCTTCGCAATGATCTGATTGACCAGATTCTCACGCACGGATGTATGCGTCAGTACATAGGTGGAATCAACTTCTGTATTTTCCAGATTGGAAAACAGCCCCCACACCTTGACACCCTGCTCATGGCAATAATTTACATAATCCTTGCTGGCCACATCCGCCAGATTGCCCTCATTATCATTCAGGTAAAACCATGTAGGAGAGATCACATTTACATCTTTGGAGTTTGCCAGCACCGTAGCAACACGCGCGTTTGCATCCGCATTCGTCGTCTGATGCCACAACAGCTTCACCGGCTCATCCAGCAGCTTGTGCGTGAAAGTCTCGCCCGCATAGCTGTGCGGCGGCAGCTGATCCTCATTAAATTCTGCTTGCTGCCCCTCTCCGGTGAGCTTCTTATTCTTCACGTATCCGATGAGCCCGTCGATGGTAGCTACCTTGCACCACTCATCCATCGGTTCTAGAACAATCACCTCGGTGCCTTTTTCCAGCTCCGCCAAGATCGGGCTCTTGATGCCGCCCTTCACGCGAAGCTCCGTATCCCTGCTGACAGCTGTTCTTCCACATACATCATCCCAGTCTGTCGTCAGCACAATGCGGTACGGATCCGTATACAGCTCATAGCCCAGATCCGTATATTTTTTTACAAAATCCAGCGCTACATAGACGGTGTCATCTTCTATCTTAACGATCTCAAAGTTCTCCTTTGTCACATCATTTCCGACGAAATAATCGCTTCGCCCTGCATATACTGTCACAAGGTCCTCTGCCGTTGTATAACGCAGCAGCCTTTCATTTTCATCCCAATAAAAACGATTGTTCAACTGATCATGCACAGTATCGAAGTCCAGATAAATATTTCCCTCCAGACATTTTCCCTTTATCTCTGATAGCTCCTGATTCCAGACAACTGCCACGTCATCCGGTTCTTCTATTCCGTAATATTCATCCAGATCCTGTACCTCCTCCGAAGGAATATAATCTTCTATCTTCTTTCCTACAACCAATATCAATCCGATCACCACGATCAGCAGTAATGCCGCGATCACAGGACCTGCCTTTTTTCTCATCGTAAATACCTCCTGTTTTGCTGCGTAAAAAGAAAATCTTTATTTTAGTATAACATACCTTACACGCTACGCAAACTCTTTTCCATTTCCATACGGCAAAAACAGGGCGCGCCAACACCCTGTTTTTGTTCTTTTTCTTTTCTTTATTTATATCCCATTTTGCATGAAAAAGACTCTGCATCTTCTGTCATGCGTGATTGACTGTTTTTATCGCTCTGAGTCTCTTACCGGGACTCTCAGTCGGTTGATGTGTAATAATTGAAATCATTTGAAGCTATGATAGCTTAGAACCTTATACTTCATTTAGTCTGTCAAAACGTAACTCTTTTAACACCCCCTCCGTCTCGTCATATACATAATCTCTCATGTAACAGGCATCTTCCGCAGCACAGAGCACATGCGTCACATACTCCGGCGTGCTTGGACTGCCGTCCAGAAAGAGCACGATACCCTGATCTGCAAATGACTGCAGTTCTACGTATAATTGATTTCTGTTCTCTTTCATATGATCTTCCCTCACTTTTTCCCAAAAGGAGTATTTTTGTGAACTATGATTCCTCTGGCAGGCCCGTATAGAGGGTAAGCGGCTCCTTTGCCCCGTCCGATTCCTCTCCCACGGGCCGGTCTGGATCAACGGTTTCTTCCGATTGGTCCGTTTCTACCAATAAATAGGGCTCCAGCTCGGTCTCCAGAAGAGCTCTTCGCTCCTGCTCTTCCTCTACTACAAACAGCTCCGAAATATTGGGATCCCATTGCAACAGTCGGAACACAGCCCGGTTGACCGGATAATACACCTGCGCAGCCGGCTGAAATTCTCCGGTATACTGCACCGCATACAGCCTCGTATCCTCATAAGTTTTTGTGTCCACACAGGCCGCCTGGTAGCGCAGCAGTTCTTCCTCTGAAAAACGCAGCTGCAAGGCCAGCACCTCTCCTTCATCATCCCGGATCATGCGGTACACACGCTTACGTCCCGCGACAAGATAATCCTCACCATTCGGAAATGCGATACGGATATCCACAAACTCGTTTTCCCGCAGCGTCTGCGGCAGATAGATCTCACGCAGCTCCACCCGTCTTTCATCATCTGCGACCGGTGCACCCTCATATACAATGTCTGTGCTCAACACGGCACCTTTCGTGAGAGACACTTTCAGCCGTTTACCCAGCAGATCCTCTTTCGTGAACGACTGTACAACAGAGAGATTCTCCGAAGACTGCACGCGCTGTACACGGATCATATCAGCAATCAGTTCTTCCCCCGCTGTCACGTCCCTCGTCAGCACAAAAAGACTTGCATAGCTGTACTGCTCATGGAGCTGTTCATAATAGCTTAAGCTCTCTGCCGTCTGCTGCGCACGCTGTCGTTCAAGCACGAACATGCCCGCCAGCGGAATTCCCGCAAGAATCGCCCCTGCTGCCACCGCACGTATGATTCTCCTATATCTGGCTTTCAGCTTAATATTTCTTTCCTCCTATAATAATTCCTGAAAAAAGGACAGCTGGTCTTTCGCCAGCCGAAACGGATCAGCAACGAAGGGGATCGTCCGCACCGGCACATGGTATTTTCGCTGGAATTTCTTTTTTTCGTATACATTTCCCGTAACAGTAAGCAACGCGGTAATATAATTTATTGAATGGTCATGTTCATGCAGATCCATGAAATTTTCCGCTTGCCGAATGCGCCAGGGACTGAAGGATGCGATCACGTATTTCAGATCGCAGCGCAAAAATTCCTGCCAGCAGCTCTCATCACAGCCCATGTCCAGCATCAGATACCGATATGCACTGTTCAAAAGCTGCGGCATCTGTGCGGACTCCATTTGGGGGTAGAAGTCCACACCGTCTATCGCAAAGTGATCGCCGTCCTGTTCGCATACATCCATATCCCGTATGCAAGGCCGGCTGCCAAGCTCTGCCACTGCCGCCGAAACACCCCATTCGTTAACCGCAAAATTCGCTGCGGCAACTGTCAGATGCGTTGTTCCGACGCCGGAATCTACGCCATAAAATCCAATCGTTTTACGCTCCTTTTGCTTCCTTACTATCCGTAAAAATATGATCCTCACCACCTCTCTCTATGCTGCAGTGTGTCGAAAAACTGCCGTTTTTCCGTGGAAAGAGTGAACGGGCTCCCGTCCGCCGGGAAACAATATACGTTCCTGCGCCAATGCCTCGCGTAATATTTCGCAGCCCATTCATTTCCGTAGTTTACGATCGGTACCAGATGCTTTCGCAGCCGCAGACGCTCATACAAGCGCTCCGCCTGCTCCATCTCCCATTCTCTTCCGCCCAATACCAGGACGATCCCGTCACATGTTTCTAATTCTATGTCTGATGATTCGTATGTACCGAAATCCCGGATCAGACAGCCCATCCCCTGTTTCTCCCATTCCCGCCCCTTTCTCTGAGAAACGGTCCCAAGGAAACTGCCACAGGAGATACCGTCCGTCTTCCGATCCCACCGCGCATGTCCTGAATCTGCCATGCGCCGCAGATCACCACTGTGATTCTGCTCTACATACAGGCAGGAATCCCCAGTCTCATTCAGATAAACGCTATAGGAGATCGCCACATGTGTGGCACCGATGCCGGCCCGCATGCCGACCACTGCAAGATTTTTATAAAGATGCTTTTTCCCTTCCGAAATCTCATTTGTTCCGATCACTATTTCCTTTTCCAACTGCGCCATCAGCAGTGCGGCTGTCTCAAAGCGATGCTCTTTTTCCTCTGCCATCGCACGGTCTATGATACTGCTCAGACGTGCTGAGTGCTCCTCCGGCGGCAAAAATTGTTCTAAAAACCGAAGTACCACGCCGATACCATAAATATCCGTACGCTCGTCGCAGGGCAGTCCCAACCGTTTTTCCGGTGCTGCATACCGGGCGGTTCCATAGGACTGGTATGGATTTCCGTCAATGGAAATATATGATGCGATGCCAAAGTCGACTATTTTTATCTGATCGCCATATACTATAATGTGTTCCGGCTTCAGATCCTGATAGATGACCGGTGTTGGCAAAGTATGCAGATATCCCATAATGTCACAAAGCTGCCTGCCGATCTGCAATATAAAATTCAGGGAAATAGTTGTCTGATGAAGCACATAGGCTTCCAGCGATTCACCCCGGACGTATTCCTCAATCATATAGTAATATTCATCATCCTCTTCGATATCGTAGATGATAGGAATACCGGGATGCTTCAAAGATTTCAAAAGTTCCGCTTCCGAACGAAAGCTTGAACTGTCGGGCATGGATTTGGAAATCCGTTTGATCGCCCGATCCTGTTCCAGAATCTGGTGTCTGGCAAGGTATACCTGACCGTTGGCGCCGGCTCCGAGAAGCCCGGTCACAGCATATTTACCGAACAGGATCTGCTCCATATTTCTCACCGCGCTTTCTGTTATAACTAAAACCGGTGGAAAAGCATCTCCACTTCCCTTATACCACACGAATTTGTGTTTTGACAACCGCTTTTTTAAAAGTTTATACTTTTTTAAGAATTTCAAACATACATTTCAGGACATATGTCTTGACGGCATGAAAAAATTTTTATATACTGTTTTGTACTTTTAGGAATAATTATCAATTTAGATCATATATTTTGCGCAAGTAAGGAAATGAGACTATGAAAATAGAACGAATCAATGACAACCAAATACGCTGCACGCTGACCGGTCAGGATCTGGCAGACCGGCACCTTCAGCTCTCTGAGCTGGCTTACGGCAGTGATAAAGCAAAACGGCTGTTCCGCGACATGATGCAGCAGGCATCCTATGAGCTGGGCTTTGAGGCAGACGATATTCCGCTCATGATCGAAGCGATTCCGCTCTCCGGAGGTTCGATCATGCTCAACGTAACGAAAGTAGAATATCCGGAAGAACTGGACAGCCGGTTTTCCAATTTTACGGATTTTGGCGATGCACTGGAAAACTTTGACACTGACGCCGGAAATCCTGAGGCTTTGGAAAGCGCAGACGGCATTCTGGATCTGTTCCGAAAACTGAGTGCCGCTGCTGCCTCCCTACGTTCCACCGATCAGACCCCCGCAGCAGATATGACTGCCGATTCCGGGCCTCTGGAAGAGACTTCTGCAGATGCCGGCAGCCAGCAGAACGATTCGCCGGTAGAGGTACCTACCGATATCGTCAAGCTGTTTTCCTTCCGGGATTTAAACCATCTCATCCGTCTCTCCCATGTGCTAAATGGTTTTTATACCGGTGACAACTCGCTGTTTTTGGATGTACCCGAACGGATCTACTACCTCGTTCTGCACAAGGGAGACCACTCCCCCAGCGAGTTCAATAAAGTATGTAATATTTTGTCGGAATATGCACTGCAAAACCGCTATGTGGAATCTGCCGAAGCTTATTTCGGTGAACATTTCCGGTGCATTGCCGCGCATGATGCCCTGCAGCGCCTTGCACAGCTCCGGCATTTGTTTTAAACACATAAAAAGATCCTCATGTGAACCGTTTTCAACGGAGCACCCGAGGATCTTTCTTTATGATCTGAAATTATTTCTCATGCTTTAAAAATGTGTTGATCTGATCAACCAGTGCATCCGGCTCAAGTCCATGAACCATTGCTGCCTGCTCGATCGTCTCCATCTGGGATGACGGACATCCGAGGCAGTGCATTCCGATACCGAGTAATACCGGAGCAATGCTTTCATCTATCTGAAGTAATTCACCGATCATGGTGTCTTTGGTCACTGTTGCTGCCATCTTTCTATTCCTCCTTTGAAATGTGAAATATTTACCGAAACTCATTATATACATTTTTTAGGTACTTGTCTAGTATCTATCAAGCATCAAAAGTTATACATAACTAATTCAAGGTACGAATTTTTATACACATTTTCACAGACTATAGACTTGTTTTTCCACAATAACTGTAATAAAATAAACATATAACTACAGTTATTGTAGCAATGCGAAAATAAGGAGGATAAATCAAATGGCTTACGTTATTAGTGATTCTTGCGTATCTTGTGGTACCTGTGAGGGTGAGTGCCCCGTTGGCGCTATCGCTGCAGGCGATGGAAAGTATGAGATCAACCCTGATACTTGTGTATCTTGCGGTACCTGCGCAGGCGTATGTCCTACCGGTGCAATCAGCGAGGGCTAATTGCTTAACTGCGGACTTATAAAAGGCCTTATTAGGTCGATGTCATTTCGTTAATTTCAAAATGATTAAATTAAGGGGTAAATCTTCGGATTTACCCCTTAAAACATTTCAGAACATATTTTTAAATTTCTTTTTAACGTTCCATATTTGCAAACTTGGTATATTCCGGCAACCATACGAGGTTGACAGTTCCGATGGGACCGTTTCTCTGCTTTGCGATGATGATCTCTGCGATACCTTTATCCTCCGTATCTTTGTTATAGTAGTCATCACGGTAAATAAACATCACGACATCCGCATCCTGCTCGATCGCTCCGGATTCACGCAGATCGGAGAGCATCGGGCGGTGATCCGGCCGCTGCTCCACGGCACGAGACAGCTGGGAAAGTGCGATAACCGGAACATTCAGCTCTCTCGCCAGACCCTTCAAAGAACGGGAGATATCGGAAATCTCCTGCTGTCTGGAATCGGAAGTTCTTCCGCCACTGCCGCTCATGAGCTGTAAATAGTCGATGATGATCAGCTTCAGATCCTGTTCGAGCTTGTATTTTCTGCATTTGCTGCGAAGCTCCGAAATGGAGATTCCCGGCGTGTCGTCGATGATAAGCTTGGACCGGCCGATCGTCCCCGCCCCTTCAATAAGCTTCTCCCAGTCGGCATCCGACAGATCTCCGGAACGCAACTTTTGCGCGTCAACTCTTGATTCCAGGGAAAACAATCGGTTGACCAGCTGTTCCTTCGACATCTCGAGACTGAAGATCGCGGTACACAGATCGCTGTGAAATGCCACATACTGTGCAATATTCAGGACAAACGCGGTTTTTCCCATAGAGGGACGGGCCGCCACGAGGATCAGATCAGACGGCTGCAGACCGGCAGTCTTATAGTCCAGATCCAGAAAACCGGTGGCAATACCGGTCACATTGCCCTGTGTTTTGGATGCTTTTTCAATTTTATCCAGTGCATTTAAGACAACCTGCTTGATAGGTACATAATCCCCGCCGCTACGATTCTGCAGCAACTCGAAGATCTTCTTTTCGGTCTGTTCCAGTAAAACTTCTGTGGACTCACTTCCCTGATAGCAGTCATTTGTGATCTCCTCGGTCGTATGGATCATCCTGCGCAACATCGCTTTATCTTTGACGATCTCCGCATAGTATTTTGCGTTTGCAGATGTGGGCACAGCATCCACCAGATCCTTGACATATTCCAGGGAACTGATCTCCGGCGGAACGTTCATTTCCTTCAGCTTGTTCTGGAGCGTGATCAGATCGACCGGCTCACGGTTGTTGAACAACTCTACCATTGCCTCAAAGAGGATTCCATACTGTTGATGATAAAAATCTTCTTTGACCAATAGCTCGGAAGCAACCATGATCGCATCCCGGTCCATGATCATAGAGCCGATCAGCGACTGCTCTGCCTCCAGCGAGTTGGGCATGGTGCGCTTGATAAGCGTTTCTTCTGCTGGCATAGCATGTTACTCCTCTGATACGTGTACAGTAAGGCTTCCGGTTACCTTCGGGTGCAGCTTGATCTGTACCTCGTAGGTACCAAGTGCCTTGATGGGATCTTTTAAGACCATCTTTTTCTTGTCCAGCTCCATGTTCAGCTGTTTTTTGGCAGCTTCAGCGATCTCTTTGGTAGATATGGAACCGAAGGTTCTTCCGCCTTCTCCGGACTTCATCTTCACTTCCACCTTTTTATCTTTTAAGCTTTCGGCAAGTGCCTGAGCTGCCTCCAGGTTTTCCTGGGCAACCTTTTCGGCGTGCTGGTTCTGAAGCTTCAGGTCGTTTAGATTCTTGCCTGTAGCCTCCACTCCCAGCTTTTTCGGCAGGATCATGTTTCTTGCATAGCCGTCGCTGACGTTTACGATCTCGCCTTTCTTTCCTAATGATTTTACGTCTTCTAACAAAATGACTTTCATACTTTCAGGTCTCCTTCCTCTATCATCTTATCGATCGTCTGCTGAAGCATCTGCTTCACCTCAGCAATCGTATAATGCTCTAATTGTGCCCCGGCGATCGTCAGGTGTCCGCCGCCGCCCAGCGCTTCCATGATCAGCTGGACATTGATCTCGTCAATGGAGCGGGAACTGATGTAGACCTTACCCTTGTAATCAGTTAATACAAAGGAGGCCTTGATGCCGGTGATGTTTAACAGTTCATTTGCAGCCTGCGCGCCCACGATCGTGGGACTTTCTATGTTATCGGTCGGACAGACGGAGATGGCGAATGCATCGCGGTAAACCTCCGCATGGCGGACGACCTCTGCACGAGCCTTGTAATCGGTCATATCATAGCGCAGCATCTTGCGCACTCTGGTAACCTCTGCACCACAACGTTTCAGATAAGCTGCCGCTTCGAACGTGCGGACACCGGTCTTTGCCATAAAATTGTTCGTATCGATCAAAA
The DNA here is from genome assembly GCA_945828315.1 of uncultured bacterium. Taxonomy (GTDB): domain Bacteria; phylum Bacillota; class Clostridia; order Lachnospirales; family Lachnospiraceae; genus W0P33-017. The sequence goes on from CALZQA010000049.1 coordinate 18,073, forward strand.
TGCCGGCATAAATACTGTCCGCTTCCTGCGTAGCCAGCTTGATTCCCTCCGTAAAATACTGTAATATCTCTGCGACCATCTCGCAGGCGGAGGATGCATAAGGCTCAATGTAGGACAATACCGGATTCTCAATCACGTCGTTTGTCTGTCTGTGATGATCAAATACGACAATATTTTTTGTCATTTTTAATATTTCCGGACACTCTGTGTTTCCCGGCCGGTTTGTATCCACAACCATGACAACCGTGTTCGGCGTACATACCTCAATCGCCTGTTCACGGGTCAGGAATGTATCCGATGCATAACCTTTTTCCTCCGTAAAGCATTCCCTGAACGGGCGAAGTGTGGAGCTGACCGTATTTAACACGATCTGAACTTTTTTGTCGAGCGTGCGTGCCGCGCAATAGATACCGATGGCTGCGCCAAAGGAATCCATGTCACTGATCTGGTGACCCATGACGATGACACGTTCCTTACTCTCGATGATACTGCGCAGTGCATGTGCCTTGACACGGGCTTTTACTCGGGTATTTCGCTCCACCTGCTGCGCTTTGCCTCCAAAGTAGGTAACCTTTTCACCCTCGCGGAGGACAACCTGATCACCGCCGCGTCCCAGGGCAAGATCGATGGCCATGCGTGAATATTCGTTATTCTGACTGTAGGTGGCGGCCGTATCACCGATACCGATGCTTAAGGTGACCGCCATCGTATTGCCGACCTTAACAGTCTTGACGTCCTCAAGAACACTGAATTTATCTTCTTTCAGTGTCTTCAAATACTCATGGCGGAACACAACGAAATATTTGTCCTTTTCCGTCTTGCGCACAAGCGCATCCACCTTTGAAAAATACGCGTTTACTTTTCGATCGACGAGCGCAATGAGCAGAGAACGCTTCACGTCTTCAATACTCTCCAGCGCCTCATCAAAATTGTCGATATAGACCTGTGCAACAACCATTTTCTGGTCTTCGTTTTCCTGAATATAACGATTCAACTCGGTCTCATCAAAGAAGTAAACGGCTGTCAGATAATTCCGGTCACTATCCATCTCCACAATGTTTGCCTCGCTGATGATGGCATCAAAGTAGATCCGGCTCATGGATACCCTCAGGTGCTGTTCTCCCATGGGAAGATTCAGCTCAAGTGTTTCCTCGCTCTGCAAAAGTTCCTTTGTAATAGAAGGAAACAGCGAAGTGATGGATTTATGATAGTTTTTATCCTTACCGGTCATCTGCTCAAACTGCTCGTTGACCCACAGCAGCTTACCGTTATAGTCCAGCAGTGCATAGGCGATCTCAAATTCGTTGAGCAGTTTTTTCTGCACACTTCCGTACTGTGTGGCAAAGTTAACCAGCTCATTGACGAGAAGCGGCTTGTTACGACAATAGGTAACGACCACCGTGATCGTATAGATCCCCGTAAATCCGCTCATACAAATGCCCGCACGCGTATCTATCAGATAAAAAGGAATATTGAACAATACTAAAACACCGATCAGGTACAGGGGCGAACACAAGTAGTTTCGCAACCTGCCTTTAAACTTAATTGAACGATTACTCATGAATCCTCCTAAATATAAAAACCGCAAACAAGCGGAACAGATAAGCATAATTTTATCTATTATAGCATAGTTGATTCAAATTTTCATCTATTTTTGAACTTTGTCGAAACCTGCGGCGAAAAAAGATTGTACCTCTTTTTCGGGTTGACTATAATAAAGGCATAGCAAATAAAAAAGGAGGTCGATTGGTTGGAACAGGTGCGTTATATGATTTCCGACGCTGCGAACATTGTAGCAGTGGAATCTCATGTATTACGTTACTGGGAAGATGAATTGGAGCTGACGGTCCCTCGCAATGAGATGGGACACCGTTACTATACACAGGAGAATGTCGATGAGTTTTTGCGCATCAAACAGCTGAAAGAAGAAGGATACCAGTTGAAGGCGATCAAGATCATTCTGCAGCAGGAGAAACAGGCTGGTCTACATAAGGAACAGCCGGCAGCGGCGGAGCATGTAACGAAGCCCCATCCGGCGTCCGTACAGCCGGCGGCAGAGATCACCCGGCCAGAGAAAGCCCGCCCGGAAAAAGCCATGCATCTGCCGGAGAAAAAGCAGTCGGAGCCGGTCTCTGCTCCGGTCCAGATGACACCGCAGGAGCGTATGGAACAGTTCCAGGATTTGATGACACAAATTGTCCGAAATGCAATGGCAGACAATAATAAAGACTTAAGTAAAGAAATAGGGACAGAAGTAGGGGATCGTGTCCTCAAGGAAATGAACTATCTGATGCGCGTGCAGGAGGAGCAGGAGGAGGAGCGCTTTAAGAAACTGGACGAGGCGATCCGAAACCATGGTAAGCGCCAGAAGAAAAGCATTCGGCGTAAAAAACAGACGAAACACACACTGAAAACAGCGCCGGGTCTGGAGTAGATGGAAAAAAGTTCCGGAATCATTGAACAATCAATGGTTTCGGAGCTTTTTTCGTGCAGACCTTCAGCCTCTAAGATATAAAATACTTTCCTCCGGGATCAAAAGCTCTGCGGGCAGCGTTTTTTGATATTCTTTTTCCCATATTTCTTTCGATACCTTCCACCAGATATCCCCTTCAAAAACTACTACCAGTTCAAACGGATCATCCAGGATCCGTCCGTTTCTGCACACCACAAGGTTTTCTGTCCCCGGATGCTCCGATCTGCGCAGGTAATGTGCCCGGATTCCGATATGTGTGATTCCCTCCGGTATATCTCCCTTCACTGCCAGATGCGCATCCCAGCGGGGAAGAAACATGTGATGTGCATCTTTCACCTGTACCGGAACAATATTTTTACAGCCCGTCAGCCTTGCGGCGGCCACCGTACCGGGATTTCGGAAAATATCAGCCGTCCTGCCATAGCCGGTCTGT
>CALZQA010000050.1 GCA_945828315.1 uncultured bacterium
ATCGTCGGCAGCGTCAGATGTGTATAAGAGACAGTCTGTACACAATTCAATACGCAGGCTTTGGTCTATATTATTACATACTGTTCTCTTTGTCTTTTGATAATTCTTCAACAAATGATATTCTTGTATTTCTTCATTTAAAATATAAAACTGCTTTACTTTTCCGGTCGTAAAATTCCAATGCTTATATATACTAAGCGCTATTTCTGAAATACCTAAAATTGCTATGGTCTCAATCGGAAGTGTATTCTTCAGATATGCATATAATGCCACTCCTAAACCTTTTACGTGGATATCGTCTCTCGATTTCCAAATGCAAGGCCAAACTTCCATTCTTCCTATTTCATCATCAAATTGAGATGTCGGCACAAACCCTAATACAGAATGAAACTCACCTGTTTTTTTATGTCTGGCAACAACATAGTTATAGCGATCATTCTTTTTATCTAAATGCTGCCAGTCAAAAAGCTCTCTGCATAGAACAAAAATATGATTTTCCTTCCAATATTTTTTCAGGAAATCTATCAACTGGTCTCCTTCTTCTATCTTACAAAACCGAATTTCATAATCTTCCTTTAGTGCTTCAATATATTCTTTCCCGTTCAGCTCCGGTAAAATATCTCTCATATTCATCCTCCAATTTTGTTATTCAATCAGTTCCTTATACCTCTCGCTCTTAGGTGGATAATCATTACAATCCAGCCTCGGCAACTCTAACGGTGAATCGTGCTGCAGGTCTGCAATACGTACATCTGTTGTGAATCCAAGGCATGCCCCCTGCTCTTTGATGTAATCCAAAACCTCCGCATTATAGCTTCCATACGGATAATTCATCACCCAATGCTTTCTGTCAATAAACTCATCCAATGTATCAAGTGCCATCGAAATATCCTTTTTCATCTGTTCCGGTTCTAAATTTCCGAGCCAGTAATGATCGTACCCATGAACTCCTATAAACATTCCATGCCGTTTCATTGTCCGGATCTGATCCTCGGTAAGATAAAGCTCATACGCCAGTTGTTCCTCGGTTACTCCGACATACTTTTCAAAGAGTTTGCTTGAGATCATATTGCGCACTTTTTCCGGCAAAACAGTCTGCAGCATACGCTTCACAAAAATGGTTTCTTTGATATCAAAACGATTAGGCACGGCATATTGATGGAATAATTCTTCTGTCGGCGCATAGTCAAATTCTAAACCACGATAGCGATCCATCTCATTTTTCAAGTCCTCTACCAGTTCGAAGACATCCGCACTCGCCAATATATAATGGACTTTATTTACATCCAGCAGCTGATGGGTCGTAAATGTCTTACCCGGAATAAAAAAGGATCCCTGTACACCAAACTCCTCCAAAATCGGAAGAACAAATGTGTAATTATCTGCATATCCGTCATCAAAAGTTAACAGCAATGCATTTTCCGGTAAATTAATTTTCCGTTCAACTGCATCTATGACCTGCTCCATGGTCACGATTGAAAAATGTTCCTTCATGAATTCAATCTGCTGTCGAAACAAAGATACATCCAATCCCTTGATCTCCGGATATCTGCTATGCTTGAGATCTCTCACATAGTGATACATTGAAATATAAAGCTTGCTCATTTTTCAAATATACTTCCTTTTCTTCCGAAAGCGTTTGGGAAAAAGAAAAAGGAAAGCATGTAGCTATCCTCTGTTTTCTCTCCAGCGCATCCATGCGTCTTTAAGTGACATCCTCTCACTTTATAATTGTATCGGCATGCGAAAGATGTTTCTTTAGTTTTTTCTGAGTAGACTTTTTCTTAATGCCGGTTTATTGCAGCAGCGCCACAATCCCCTGTGTGATCTGATTCGCCTGTGCCAGCATGGACTGTCCTGCTTGTTCCAATATATTATGCTTGGATAAGGATACCATCTCTTCCGGTATATCCGCATCTCGCAGTCTGGATTCTGCAGCTGTCGCATTTTCTCCTGCATTGGTGTTATTTGCGTATGCATGCTCCAACCGGTTCTGATATGCTCCATACAAAGCTCGCTGCTCAGAAATATAATTAATCGCATAGTCCGCGTAACCAATTGCATCCTGCGCTCCCTGCCATGTCGTAACATCTGCCTTAAACATATGAATTTTCATATTGTTCATAGAAATACGCGGAATCTTGATGGAATCCCATGTCTGACTGTTCAGCTGGATATGAAGTACATTTTCATATGCTTCTTCTTTTACATAAGCTTCAAATGTACTGTTTACCGCTGTATTGGGTTTCTCATTTCCCTTTACATCAATGTATGTATAATCTCTTGCATCCAGCTGCACGGTTGTATTGGACAGTATTTTATTTAACGCGTACCCTGCATAATCTACTGCCGCTTCATTCTTATCAACAGCATCCGATGCATCGCTTTTTTTGTAAGTGACCTCCGTATTATAACGTGTCGGCTGAGCTCCCGGATAATTTGCCGCATTATATAGTACATACGACCCATTTGTTGTATCTTGAACGTAAGCTCCTGCTGCGTCCTCTTTCATTTCTACGATCACACGGTCTTTCGCATCCCCATAATCATATAAATAGTCTGTGCTGATACTTCTATCTCCGGTCGCTTCCATTGTAATGTTAAAAATATTTGTATCGATTGCATAATAAGGAGCGGTGTCAAAGGTTGCGTCTCGTGTTCCGGCTGTACTTTCTCTATCGTCATATATATACAGCTTACTTCCCTCTGAAGCATACTGTGTATAATGAAAATCATAACATTTTGATGTAATATCCACCAGTGCGGATGCCAGATCTGTGCCTGTATTTACACCATTCGCTTTTAGTGAGCTGACATCTATCTGAAGCAGATAGTCATTGCTTCCCTGTTGCTTTGCTTCGTATTTGTAACCGTTTGCAGTTGTTGATCCGCTGCCAAGTGAATTTACAAACATCACACTGTAATGATTATTGCACGTTTTACAAGTAGAGTTAAAACCAGTTCCAACCAGATCATCTAACGTAAACGTTGTTCCCAAATTTGTAAAATCAATAAACGCTCTTGGATATGTTTTTCCATCTACACCCGGACGGAACATTCTTAGGCCATCAGTCATATCCATTGACGCCGTATCAATCGTCACTACCTGATCAAAGTAACCGGACGTAGTGATGTTTCCGCTTCCTACCAGTTCTGTTAAAGTGGGTGGTTCCATTTTAATTGCCTGCGGATCCTTGCCCGCCAAAGCAGCTTCTGTCTTCTTTTGCAGCACATAGTCAAGATAATTCCCAACGGAATCCGTGATATCATCCTTTGTATCTGTAACATCACCCTCATAGGAGATAACCGTCGTTGCACCTGATTTAAATTCCAATAGTGCTTTTTCATTCACGTCATCATATACAGCAGTTGCCTGCCCCACATTGTCAACTGTTTTTTGGTCAAAATCACGTCCTAATGCTTTTTCTTCCAGGAAATACACCTTGTTATTAATTGACGAGGTGGCCTTCAAAATATTTGTATTCTGTGGAATATTCATATATGTGCCATAGTTTGTTTTTATGTTATTCCCACTCAGTACCATTTGATCCAGACCATCTATAACAGAGTCAAGACTTGTCACATCGGAAAGGGTAAAATCAAACGAAATATAGGTATCTTCCGTTCCTTCAGAATCACTATAGATATATGTAAAATCTCTTTTAATATCTGTTCCCTGCTCCCAAGAATGGATTCCCATGTCTGCCCATGTCTGCACAGACCCATTGATAACTGTTCCATCCGTTTTTTCCAGCCAGATACCGTTCTGTGTCCCGTTTGTACCATCTCCGGCACGGACAACAATATCCTCTCCGCTATTCGATGTAATATACTTCGCAAAAGCGTTTGAAATTTGGAGATTTTTCATTACTGCTTCTGCATCGACAGCCTGCTCATTAAAAGGACCTACATATTTTGTATGCAGACTATATGCTACCTTTCCATATTTGCAGGAGTTCAGCGCATCTGCCATGTCCTCTATCGTTTCAACGGTACTTCCGATAAAAAATGAAATATCTGCTCCTTCATAGTTCAATGTCCATGTTCCAACTGACACATTGGAGGCAGTTAATCCTTCTCCATCTTCATTTTTCAAGTCTGACCAGGCGAAGTGCTTTCCATCTACATAAATTCCATTTACTGCATTCGCCTCAATCTGAATGTTTCTGGTCATGTTCGGAACTGTAGCCCCGTCTTCACAGGAAATGTTAAAACTATATCCTATCATTGCATCTATATAAGTATACTCTCCGGCAACAAACGTCTGCTTGCCGCTTGCATCTGTCTGTACCATACCCGGGCTTACCTGATCCCAGGTGATTCGGTTTCCGTGAAAAATAAAACCACCATATGTGACCTGTCCGGTCGCTGCATCATAGCTTCCGTTGAAAACATTCATATCATTCGGTGTGCCATCTACCTGCATCATCACATAGGAATTATCAAATACCTGCTGTTTATTAAATTCCGTATATAACGAAATGTGATTCAGTTCTTTTTTGATCTGGGAAATTTCCTGCTGCATTGCTTCGCGTTCTTCCAGCGTATTCGTGTCATTCGAGGCCTGCACTGCCAGCTCTCGAACGCGCTGTACCATAGAATGCATTTCGCTCATTGCTCCATCTGCCACCTGTATCCACGAAATCCCATCCTGAATGTTTCGTTCACCACGCTTTAAACCACGGATCTGATAACGCATTTTCTCTGATATTTTTAATCCGGCTGCGTCATCTGCTGCCCGGTTGATCCGGTAACCCGACGATAATTTTTCTGCGGACTTCTTTTTATCATTTGAAGTGATGTCTGCAAGTCCAATCTGACGATATCGTTCGAATTTATACATGAGTTTTTCTCCTAAGTGCAAGCTTTTTTTACAGAATTATCTGTTTTCCTTGCACTATTATAATCTATTTGGGAAGAAAACTCAGTATTTTCAAGGATTTTATGCTAAAAATTTGTTATTGAGCAGCCATTATGTAATAAGCGGCGGTGAACGTAGATTTTTACCGTTTCAATGCCGCTTTGCAAATCATCTTAAAGATTCTATTTTCATGTTTGACCGTCTTCCCGCAACAGCGCCCAAGCAGCCAGTGAAAATCCGTCTGTGATCTTTCCCTCCCTTATCCACTGCTTTAATTCCGTTTCTTCTATCGCACAGACATCATGAATGCCCTCATAGCCTTCTTTCAGCTGCGGCTTCGTGATATCGCATAAATAGACGTCCACCGGATTTCCGCAGCAGCCGCTGTCCGCTACGATATTTCCCAAAAATTTTGTTCCAGTCACAATAGCTCCCAGTTCCTCGGCGATCTCCTTGCCTGCATTTTTCTCAGGTGTAATACCGTCTTCGCCAAAACCTCTGGGGAATACATATTGATAGTCGCGCAGGGCATGGCGATACTGTCTCAGCAAAATATATTTCCCCTCATATCTGGGGATCGTGACTACCGCGCCGCGCACCACTGCCGGCAGGAGTCGTTCGTATGCAAAATATGTTCCGTCTGCGCCTTTTACAAGATCTACCACCCACAGATTATATTCACTGTGGTAAATGACACCGATCTTTTTTCCGGTTTGTTCTACAAATGCTTCCACCTGGTTCACATCTGTAATGATATCTATGTTTCCGGTGTTTCGAAATGCTTCCGGGCGTTCCTCCATAAGCGCGCAGTAGTTTTTCCACTCAGTTGTTTGTTCGTAATTCATGCTTCTTACCCTTTCCTGTCTTTGAGATCACAAGAAAGCGGATCTCATTCCATATTTTATGAAATAGTTTGCTCCATATATCCAGGATATCCGGCACTGCAAACCATTTTGACAGCAGTGATCCGATCACACCAAAGAGTACAGTCTCGATCAATGCCATGATTCCCATGTCCATACTCATCCATGTACTGATCTGCGGCAGCAATTCGAAGCCTGCCGAAAGCTTTTCCACTACAATATTTATTAGCAGAAACATTACAAAATAAAACAAAAAATTTCTTATCGGCAGCCAGATCTGTGTGACAGCTACTTTGATGGGCCACTTTAATTTTTCTTCCAGATGCCATTTTTTGCGCCGTTCCTCGTATTTTTGCACATCTTCGCGTATTTCTACAACCAGACTCCAGTCCAAGTCTCCAAAATGGTCGGTCTGTGCACATGGTTCGTCCGCTTGCTGCAATTCCTGATGATATGCATCAACCCTTCCAACAAATTCATTCATAAACTTCTGTTTTTGTTCCGGCATATCATATAGACACACCACTCCTTCAATAGAAGATTGCACTGTATAGTTGTAGCAAACATCGATCAAGCATTTTTGAAAATCCCGTAATCGGTTTTGCTCCTGCTGATCCTGCTCTCTCTTTTCTTCAATTTTATCATACCAGCAACTCCTCTTGTTCTGATTCGCTTCTTCAATTGTCATTCTCCCCAGATCTGCCACTGCTTCTTCATACAGTTCTAACCAGTTCACATGATATTTCTCCAACTGTTCTTTTCCGATCTCAAACATCGTGTGCAGAATATCAATGAATGGTGTTGACTGTGCAGCCGGTGCATTGTCAGCAGTTTTCTCCTGACTGACAAGTAATATCAGCTTCACATATCTGTAAATAAGCATCAAGCGTTTCTTCTCTTTCCCACTGTTTTCGCTTCCCTGCTGTTCTACCTGGGCAATATGTTCTGCGATTAGCTCCGGATCACTATATTGAAGCGCATCCAGAATCTCTTGCAGCAGTTCTTTTTCATCGGAATCAATCGGCATTCCCGAAAAAATGTAATCACTTTCTGATTTCAATGCCGTCTGCAAAGACTCCTGTATGTAGCGGGAGGCCGTTCGTTTATTCTTATAATGCGACACCCGTATGGCTCCCATCTTGAACAATTGCATCAGGCAGCCAAATTCTTTTTCATCTTCCAGGATTGGCAGCATCCATCTGGCATCAGCAAGCTGGTTGAAAGTCATGACGACCACACTTCCGTCCACAAGCAGCGCCCGATACAACGCTTCTCTGGCCAGCTGGCATTCCCGTTCGGAATTTCTCACCGAATCCATCTCCCATAAAAATACTTTATTCTCCATCGCAGTTCCTCGTTTTTTCGTTTTTTCATCTGAATCACCGCCATTTTAGTGGCTATATTGAAAATATATCGCAAAACAAAGCGACGGTCAATGACGCTTTTTGCGCCTTCACCGCCGCTTAAAATATATTTCTCATTTTTTATTGTCGAGGAACATGGCATCCCCGGGCTTTTGATTCATCATCGTCTGATAGTAGCTGTTTACCATCTTCCGGCTTGCTTTGACCTCACGGACCTGTTTTTTTACATTTGCAAATTTGCGCTGTGCCAGCTCGTAGTTTCTCTTTTCTTCTGCCCGCACGGAGGCATCCTTCGCCATGATCTGACGGATCAGCTCCCGCATCTGCTCCAGCTGATCCTCGTAAGCACGGTGGTCGCGCTCCATCAGGTCCTTGATATGCGCATACACCTCGTCAAACCCTGCGTCCAGTGCTACGATCTGATCCACCAGATCTCCCTTGTCACGTACGTTGATATCAAAGGCATCCGGAGTTGCATGTTCATCCTGTAAGCTTTCTCTCTGCTCCTGATTCAAGACGGATATCCGGTTTAACAGTACCAGCTTTTTTCGAAGGCTCTGGATCAGGACATCCAAGTACTCTCTTTCCTGCATAATCTCTCCGTTCTAAGATATTGCTGTTTGTTTCGTATTTGCGGTGCGCATGACCTCTTTCCAGGTGTCACGCATCGTACGAAGATGCACCAGCACCTCATTCAGAATTTCGGGATCCTTCTTTAAGTTTGCTTCCACCAAACGCTCATGGAGATAATTATACACGTTCTCGAAGTCCTTTGCTACCGGATATTTGTGATCCAACGTTGCTAAGAACTCTTCGATGATCGCCTCTGTCTTTTTGATATTGGTATTGGCTCCCGGAATATCATTCTTTTCAATACACATGATCGCAATATTACAGAATTTGATCGCTCCGTCATACAGCATAAGCGTCAGGTCCGCCTTGGACGCTGTCATGATCTTGCTCCGCAAATACTGGTCATATCCCTTGTTTACCATGGTTGTTCCTCCCTGAAATCCTATTTCTGTTTTCTTCCCGTTGCAGGAACCGTTATCCTAACAAACCGGACAGCTGTGAAGACTGACTCTGCAGTTCTGCCAAAGCTGACTCCATCGCCGCAAATTTCTTATAATAACTGTCCTCAATATCTGATACTTTTTGCTCCCAATCAGATATCTTTGTGGTATAGCTGTTATATTCCTTCTCCAGTTCCTTATCATTGTAAAACGATCCGTAGGAACGCAGTGTCGTACTGGTCATGTTCTTTCCAAGATTTTCATACAGATCACTGGACAGTTTCTGGAAGAACTGTGTCACGCCGTCCGGATCCGCAATGATCGCCGCCATCAGCTTATCTGTATTTGCAGATGTATTCTCGTCGTCAGCATCACCATCAATGTGATATGCATTATGCTCATTTTTTTCTGCATTCGTGATACCAAGCGTCTTGATACCGAAGCTGGAAAGCGCATAGCTCTTGCCGTTGATCGTATAGGACTTTGACATCACACTGGTCATGGCACTCATCAAGGTACTCAGTGTACTGTCTCTGCGCAGGATACCGCTCTTTCCTTTTTCTTCCCACTTCTCGATTTCCTTCTCACTCATAGACTCTTTCTCGTCATCTGTGAGCGGCTCATAATCGCTGGAGCTCTCTGCATTGTAAGAAGACGTCATAGAGTTGATCAAGCTGTTGTACTCGGACAGGAAATCCTTGATCTTATCGTAAATACCCTGATTATCCGTCGAAGTGGTGATCGACAGCGTCTCGCCCTTTTCTGTAAGTGCCATCGCGTTGATCGTCAGTCCATTAATACTAAAGGAATTGCTCTTGGATGTAAATTCTGCTCCGTTCAATTTGATCGTCGCATCCTGTCCTTTGATGCGGACAGCATCTGCGTTATATCCCAGTTCCTTGTCCGTCTTTGTCTGTACTTTTTCCGCATATGCAAGAAAATCCTTAAATTCCTGCAATACTGCATCCTTTGTCAGATCATCATCTGCATTCTTGTACTCTTTTGCAAAGCTTGCGATCAGACGATCAGATTTTGCATCCGTTGTATCATAGGATTGCAACAGCTCTCGCAGTGCATCATCTGACTTACCGCCATAATTATTCACATACCGAGCATACGTCGTATCATCGTCGGCCGGCTTCGCATTCAGTCCCAGTGCACTCAGTGCTTTCGCGCCGTTTTCATTCAGTGCGGTCAGTCCAAAATCTGCTTCTTTTCCGCTCTCCTTGGAACTCACAAAGATGCGCTGGTTTGTTGCATCGAAGCTTGCATCGACGCCAGCATCCTGAAGCTTACGTACCACTTCACTGACCTTCATGTCTTTGTTTATCTCAATACGCTTGCCGTTAATACTGATATCTCCATTTGATTCCAGTCCCAACTCGCTCATCGTCGTACTGTTTGATACCGCAGTTCCGTCTGTACTCTTTACCTTTCCTCCGGTCAAGTAGCCGGTCTTGGCTAGAGCAGAGATCTCTAATGTCTGCGTCCCGTTGACTGCATTGTTGCCTGCAGTAACAGTTGCTTTTGATGAATTTGACACAGAGGTTGTCTTCAGATTATAGCCGGTTGTAAAACGCATCTTATCCAGACTGTTTCGAAAACTGTATGTTTTCGAACTCATGGTCTTCCATGCTTCCTGCTTCCAGGATATCTTTGTCTGGGCTTTTGTATATTTATCTCCTTTTGCCCGGTAAGCGGATACCAGCTCAGAAACGAGCGCTTCCGTATCCAGACCGGAATTCATTCCTGTGATTCTAATAGGCATCGTTGTTACCTCCTATTCTGTACGATTACTTCATTTGAATGTATGTCTCTGTCTAGCGTTTCTCATCTACCATGAGACCCGCCATCTCCCATACTTTCTGGATCATGTCCAGTGTCTTCTCTGCAGGATACTCTTTCTTTACTTCCTTCGTGTCCTTGTCTATGATCTTGATCATAACCCGGTTTGTTCCTTCGTGATATCCGAAGATTGCCTCCATGCCGGCGGACTTGCGGTTAATCTGCTCTACTGCGTTCTTCAGAGAGCTGTCCGATGCTTTTTCGGGCATGGTAATCTGATCTGTCGCTCTGCCGTTCTCACCCACAACATTTTTTTCTGTCTGCTCTGCTATAGGCGTAGTCCGCTCTGCGGTCTTTATCTCTGTCTTTCCTGCACTCTGTGTTTTTTCGACTGCTGCTCCACTTCCCTGATATGCTGCAGTCCTGTTTTGAATCGGTTCCATAGTCATATCTGTCACCTCCGTGTGATCCTTTGATTGTTGCGTTCGTCAAATAGATTTTTGCATCGTAACTGCAATATTACAAAAAGCAGCAGACCTGGCCATCATCTGCTGCTCTGGTTCGGGTTGCTACTTTTTATATCGGCACAGAACCCGGATTCTTTATAGTTTAAAGTAATTTTTTGAGTGCCTCCAGGTTTTCTACACTGGCTGCTGCCTCATTTTCCTTCTGGATCTGGAGGTAAACCTCCTTACGGTAGACAGGCACCTCACGCGGAGCCTTGACACCGATCTTCACCTGATCACCGCGGATCTCCAGCACGGTCACCTCGATATCATTGTTTAAAACCAGGGATTCTCCCTTTTTTCTTGTTAATGCTAACATACCTCGCCCTCCTTCCGTTTTTTGAGGGTCTCATAGATCGGGTGCTTCACCTTAAAGTCATCCTCAACGATGATCTGTACCGCCTTGTTGTTCACCATATTGATGACGATGGGCGCCTTGAGGTTTACAGACATCTTCTCGATCTCCGGGGGCACCGTGATCGTTACGAGTGAGTAGATCTGGTCCGGTGCCAGTTCACCCACCGGTGCCAGATACTCATCGTTTACGGTGGGATTGTAGTCATCCACTACGAGATGGGGTTCAATGACAGGCATTGCAAATGCCGGTTCCTCCATGGACTGTAGCCACATGATCGGTGCATTCTCATTGTCCGCATCGTGGATCAGTGCAAACCGGTTCAAAAATGGAAAACCTACGATCCCTTCCGGAAATGTGATGAGTTTTTCATCCGCTATCGTTATCTCCCCAAACAATCTGGTCTCTATTGTCATAGTTTTCTTCTCCTTCTTTCATAATGTATACAAGACATACGAGTCATATATATCATCCAGGTGCTTTGGAGCGGCTGGTACTTAGTGACCGTATTTTGGTCACTTATGTACCATTGCCAGCGACAAGCAGCGAGAGCGTGCCTGGGGATATATATGTTCGTATGGCATATTATAGGTAGTCCAATAATGACATATCGTCAATCTTTCCTGCCGCCTGCAGAGATGCCTGATATGCGGTGTACGCTGATGTATAATCGATCGTTACATCGGACAGTTCTTCGTCCTCATTGTTTGATTTCAGCTGTGTAAAAGTCGTCTTCTGGCTGCTGATCCGGTTTTCCGCAAGTGAAAGCTGGTCGCCCCGGCTTCCGATATCCGTGATCGCCAGATTCACTTTATTCAGATATTTTTCGAAATGAGAGATCTGGCTTCCGAATACTTTCTGTAAATGATCATCGGTATATGCCATCTGCTTTTTTGCCTTCTCCAGGCAGTCCTGCAGATATTTCTGATCATCCTCACCCGTATAGTCTACGGATGCGATCATCTTCTCAATATTAGATACCGCCGTATGTGCATCGATGGATGCCTGTACGATATCGGTCAGTTCCGCCAGATCACGGTAACAGTCAGCAGTGACCACATCATGGATCTGTGTATTGATCGTCATATCCTGATTGGCAGATATCGCATAGTTGATATTCTGATAGATCCAGTTGTTGTCCGCATCATAGTTTGTATAGGTGATATGGTTCGACGGACTGGCATCACTCTTATTGACGCAGTTGAAGTACATTTCCGGGCGGGTCTCTCCCTTGGTAAATCCGTCTTTGTCATAATCCACGTTCAGTGTTGCATACTCGGATGACATGTTCTGCGCGATATTGGAGCCAAACACCAATTCTCCGGAGTCAGGCAGGTAAATGATCGTGTCCTTATACGCATCGGATACTCCGTCGGGATCAGCTGCCAGCTTTGCCAAATGCTCCTCAAATTCCTGCTGCGTCATCGTCTCGACCTTCAGATCCGTGGTAAGATCCTTGTCTGCCGTATAGACACTGTAACTCCAGCCTTTTGCCAGGTCCGCAGGATCATTGGGATTCAGAGTTGCTTTCATCGCCAGATCGTTATCTCCATTGTATACCTCGATGACCGGCGATGCTCCGGTAGGTGCACCCGTGTACTGCAGATTTGTGTTAATGCTATTCCCCTGCGGATCTGTTACTTCTGTCAGTGTTCCGTTCGTATCATAAGTAAGTGTCACCTTATTTCCCTGCGCGTCCACTGCAAATGCACTCTTGGCTCCGGATGCATCCTCCGTCTCCTGCGCGGTGAACACCATGTTTCCGCTTGTATCTGTATAGGTAAAATGCGTAGTTGTCGCACCGTTGATCGTTGTTTTTCTGGTCGTTACTGTAAGTGAGGGATCGTTAACTGAAAATTTTCCGTCCTTCGAAATATTCAGTACATATCCGTTCATATCCTCCAGACTTGCACCGGTCATCTTCGCTTCTAAACCTGCCTCATAGGTAAATGCACTGTCCTTGCGATGTGTTCGCCACTGGAATGTCTGTGTCGCCGGATCCTGCGTAACATCTGTCTCGATCGTCACGTTTCCGGTGGTCGTACCGTTTGCCAGACCAGAACTGGTGTCAACCGAATAATTATACGATAAGCTGTTCAGGCTCGTCTGCTTGCTGTAGGAAAGGCGCAGGCGCTTGAGCACTTCCTCCTGGGGTGTTGCCACCGCGGTTTTGTTCTCGATCTCGCTGGCTACCGGTGTGTCCAGCATGTTTGCATAATAGGTATATGCCTCGATATCACTGGCACTCAGCTGCTCAGAGATCTCGTATTTTGCCTGAGATGCCTCATATGCATCTGTAAATGTGACTGTCGAATTTGTCTTATAACCGCTGAATACCGTGCGGTCTGCGTAATCGGCGTTCGCCTCGGAATAAAGCTGGCTGCTCAGTCCCTTGAACTGCGTCAGGATCGTATACCGGTCCTCATCCGTCAGCGTGTCCGTCGAACCGTTGACGCAGAGGCGATACGCATCTTTAAAGATATCTTTCATGTTTGTCAGTGCAGTCTCCGTGACATCCATCCACGACTGGGCATCTTTGATATTGTTGTTACAATACTGATTGATCTGGCTCAGCGTTGTGGAAAGCCGCAGGGATTTGATCGCGATCAGCGGATTGTCCGAGGGCTTTGTGATCTTTTTCTGCGTAGACATCTGTGTATTCAGGCGGTCTACGGATACTTTATTGTTATTGATGTTCAGTTTTGTGGTATTCATCATCATACCGTTTGTGATTCGCATCATGAGCAATCTACCTCCTGCTAGTGAAACACCCTTCGCCTTGCGGCGTGATGGCTGGTCGTTTATACACCGGTGCTTGTGATCAGACGATCATACATCTCTGACATGATCTGTACGACCTTTGAGCAGAGGTTGTATGCGTTCTGGAACTTGACCAGATCCAGCGCTTCCTCATCCTCATCAACACCGGAGATGGAAGTACGCTGCTTTTCAACCGTGTTTACGATCGTCGTGTAGTTTTCGGACAGCAGGACGGATTCCTCCGTGTCCACTGTCACATCACTGATCATGGTCGCCAGAAACTGATCGCCGCCGCTGCCGCGATACATGACCACGTCCTTCTGCAGCTTCATCATTTCCTCTATCATTTCCTGATAGTCCTGTCCGTTCTCAAAGTTTTCCAGATCTGCGGTTGCAAAGATTGATGGATCGTTACATGCCTCGGCTACCTTTAGATTGGATGCCGTCAGTCGATAGTAGCTGTCTCCGCCCGAACGGACCACATCGCTGTCCGCATCCGCAAATCCGAGCTCCGTGCCCTGTACGCTCTCTGCCACAAAAAATGACTGCATCGGATTTTTGTACAGATCCACGCCGGTGTGCTGTATGTCATTAAAAGCCTTTGTGAAGACCCGCAAAAATTCGTTCATCTGCGACTGATAATAAGGGATTCCCTTGAAATCGATCGAGGTGCCCACGGATGCCTCTCGTCCGACCGTAGAAGAAAGTCCCGTGATCTCTGAACTGATCGTAAAGCTGAAGGTTGTCTCGCCGCTTGGTGTTTTCTGCATGGTAAATGAGGAATAGGTGTACTCCCGGTCACCAAGTGTGAGTACCCCCTGACTCGGAAGGTTCATCGCCAGCTCTGATTTGACATTACAGTCCGAGATCACCACCTGTCTGCCGGATGCGCTCTGCACTTTTCCGCTGAAATTTGCATGGTTGTTGCCATCGCGCAGCTGCATGAGTGCTTTCAGGCTTCCGGTTGCCAGATTACTCGTCGTGGGGAATTCCGTATGGTTGTCCGCCCACTGAATATCATATAAGCCTTCTGCGTCGTTTTGATTATCCTTATACTCCCGGGCTACGCATTCCAGCTGCCGGTACTGATTGCCGTCGATCAGCTCCAGCCCGTTGATCTTTACCGTATAGTTTGTGGCACCGGTATACATATCCGGATAATTGGTGTTCACGACCTTTGTCTCCTGCACGTCGACAGTTACCATCGTAGCAAGCTGATCCACAAGCATTGCACGCTGGTCGCGCATGTCATTGGCATAGGAACCGTTGATCTCAACATCGTTGATCTGGTCATTTAAAAGAGCGATCTTCTGTGCAATAGAGTTGACCGTGTCCACAGTGGTATTGATCTGCTCATTGAGATCCTCCTGAATGCTCTTCAGACCATTCGCAACGGTGTTAAAATAGCTGCACAGCTTTTTTGCTCCGCTGATCACCTGATTTCTCACGGATGTATCGGCAGCACTCCCGCGCAGAGAGTCGATATCGTTAAAAAAATCTGCGTAGATTGATGAAAATCCTTCAATCGTGCTGTCATCCTGAAAATAAGTCTGCAGCTGATCCATATATTTTACTTTTTCATCATACTCACCGCGAAAACCGCTATACTGCCAGTATTTATTATCATAGTATTCACTGCGCAGCTGTGTGACGGACTCTGCAGATACACCGGTACTGAGTGTACCGTATTCCGTGTAGCTTCGCAGCGAATTGTTCGCCTTCATATTTGTGACCTGCTTGGTGTAGCCTTTTGTATCCACGTTGGAAATGTTGTTTGCAACTGTATTCGCAGATGCCTGATAGGCGCGCAGTCCGGATGTGGCGATTGATAAACCAAAAAATGTACTAGCCATAACTTACGCTCCTTTCCTTATAATTGCGTTACCAGCTGCTCGATCATATCCGATACCGTCTGAATGTAGCGGCTGGCTGCATTATAGGCATTCTGGTATTTGATCATGTTCGTCAGCTCCTCATCCGTTGATACGCCGGTAACCTGCTGGCGCTTATTATCAACCGCTGATACGGAGCTTTCCAGTGTGTTCGCGGTAGACTCATAGGTGGAACCGGCAGATGCGATCCCTCCGATCATCTCCGTATAATATTCACTGAAGCTAAATGTGGCTGCTGAGCCGGGATAGATCTTCAGTGTTTTCGTCGTCCACAGATCTGAGATCTGTGCACCCATACCGTAATCGATCTCATGAGTGTCCTTTGTCAGATGCGGGAACAGATCCGCCTGGTTTTCCAGATCATCATTGACACCGAGAGAACTCAGCGTATACTGTGTGGAAGTGTCCAGCGCGTAATCCGGATTCAGCACGTAATAGGATTTTCCGGAAATAAACTGCTTGATGTATTTCTGGTTGTCCTTAGTGGTCCACTGCTCGTAAGGTCCTTCCTCGCTGCGCAGCGGTGTACCGTCTGCGGCGTAATCGATCCGCGTCGTATAACCGTTTCCCTTTGTCTCATCCCAGATCTGATATTCCTTGCCTGCAAGCGTCACCGTCTTGCAGTCATAGATATCTTCTTCATTGTAAATGTACCAGGTTTTTCCGTCTGTATCCGTCACTTCGGTATAACGCTCCGTGCCGACTCTTGTAAACAGCTCTCTGGGCGGGATCTGCAGATCTGAACCCAGTCTGCAGTTATCCACGTCCAGCACCTTTACATTTTTGTATTCTGTAATACTGTAGGTGCCATCCGCATTTTCCGTCCTCACGGAAAAACTGGCTCTTGTATTCGGTGCAAGGATGTCGTTGATCTGCGTTGCGATCCCGTGGATGAGCACATCCAGCTGTGCCTCTGACTCCTCCATCACAGACATTCCCACCGTATTTGCATAATTCACGGGGTCTGCGCCCTCAAGGTATGCAAAATTCTTGACACCGTCTCCCCTTGCCTGAACCAGTGCCTTGATCTCTCCAATGTCCGTGTTATTTTCGGATGAGATTGGAATCGAAAAATCAAACAGATTCGTATACTGTCCATTCACCTCGTTGGAAAGATACGGCCAGTATGCATTGACATATCCGGTAGAACGATCGATCTGTTTTCCGACTTCATAAAAATGAGCCTCGTCGACAAAATACTGTCCTTCCAGTTTTACAGTGACGACACCGGTCGCATCCTCTGAATAAGACATGTTCACCAGTGCCCCCAGTTCATCCAACGCACTGTCACGGGCATCACGCAGATCGTAGGCAGTCTCCACACCGGAGGCCTCGATACTCTGGATATCCAGATTCAGCTTATAGATCTGCTTGCCAAGCTCATTGACACGGTCAATGTCATTGGAGATCTGAATATTTATTTGTGACTGGTAAGTGGATAAACTCGAATATATTGCATTCGCACGAGTAAGAAGCAGGTTGGAGCGCTGGATGACCAGACTCTGGTTCGTCATATCCGAAGGATCCTCCGCCAGCATTTCAAATGCAGACCACAGGCTGCTGTTTGAGTCACGCTCACTTCCGGAACCCATCAGGACATCCTTGAACGCAGTTCCCTCCAGCTCCTGATATAGACTCTGCACCTCGTCGATCGCATTGTAGTAGGCATTATAGTAAGACTGGCGTCCCGCTTCCGAGCGATAGGTCTTATCTAAAAAAACATCCCTGGCGTGCACGATATCCCCGATACCTACACCAAGGCCTACTCTCTGCGTACTGACAGATGCATACGCAAACGTATTATAATTTTTATCCGCAAAGAGAACCTGCTGACGAACATAACCTGCTGTGTTTACATTCGCAAGGTTGTTTGCAGATGTATTTATGGCATTCTGCGCCGACCGCAGACCGCTTCCGCCTACATAGAGCGCTTCCATTCCATTAGCCATAATGATTCCCCCTATCTGTTATTGCTTTGCATCAAAGCCACGGCTTCCGAGCAGATCCCCGGTATTCACGGCGGACTTATTGTAGTTTGCCGTCTCCGGAGCCTGTCGCATGCTGCGAAACAGATTCAGGTCAAATTCCAATAACTCCATGGACTGGCGAAGCAGCGTCTGATTCGTATGATTGATGCGCTTCAATTCATCCATAGTTTGTTTCAGCTCCGTACGGACTGCGGCAAGTCTCTGCTGCAGCGCCGGCTGTCCCGCCAGCGTCTCCTCCAGCATAGAAACCTTTAATTCCTCCGGCTTCTTGTTCAGAACGACCGCGATGTCATTCATGATACGTGCACGCCTGGACTCCAGACTCTGGATCCCGTTTGATACTTCCTCCTGGTCAGCAGTCAGACGACCTACAGCCGGTACGTCTGATGCGATCAGCGCCTCCCGCAGACTTTCGGACAACTCGATCAGTTTTTTGTATTCAACTGTTTCATTCTCCAGAACCTGTGTCAGGTCATCCATCAAGCTTGCCACGTTTCCGTTACCTCACTAATACAATTCGTTGTACTTTTCTAACAATTTACTTGCAAAATCTCCAGCATCAACCTGATAGTTCCCGGAATCAACCTTTGTTTTCAGCTCTGCGACTTTATCTTCCCTGATGTCTGAAGCATTTGCGACTGCCTGTTTTGCGATCTGAAAATCCCGTCCGGCCTGAGAGATCTGCAGCTGGTCCTGAAAGCTTGCAGTTTTCTTCGTTGCGGTTGTGCGGGCAGGTTTGCTACTCTTATAGATCGCAGCCACCTGATTATATGCATCTATACGCATAACGGCATCTCCTTTCTGTACTGCGTTCCGCAGTCCAGATGCAAAAATCCATTTAAATTGCTCCGCAATGGGATTTTTGCACCCCTGAATCACGTTCTCACGGTCTCAGCAGCCAGTGCTTCGACCTGATTTTACAGTACCTTTCTCTTCCCTGATACACTATTTATCGGAGGAATATTTGAAAACATTAGAGGATTTTTGAATTTTTTTGCGGGCTATTCTTGCGGGCAAACAAAACGGGAGCTTTGCAGCTCCCGCTTTTTCCTTCAGTTCAGAGATGATTGGAGCAGGCGGACATCCTTCGGTGTAAGCACCAGCTTGCCCGCCGCAAGTATTTCATTTGTTAAAAGATCCTGACAAGGATACGGAAGATCGATTTCTGTTTCCGTGTCATTGTGATTTAAGAGGAAAACGATCCTCTCTTGGTCGTTCTCGCGGCTTGTCGCTTCAACGCCTTCCGGAAGCTCCATTACCGGAAGCACACCCTTTTCTTCACAGACATCTTTTAAAAATTCCTTATAAAACGCTTCATTGGAAGCTGTCGCCACATAGTACGCACTTCCTTCGCCTAACTCATTCTTTGTCAGCACCGGAAATCCCTGATAAAAGTCTTCATGGTACCCGTCCTCATCGATCTGCCGTGCAGTCTCCGGATGCAATAGGTCACAGAGCAGCTCCGCCGGGTATGTTTTTCCTTTATATGTAAAATGATTGTACTGATCCTTGGGCAGCGCATCCTGCTCCTCCACCCAGATGCCGAGAATATCGCGCAGACTGCCCGGATAGCCGCCGGGCATCACCAGATCATTTTCCTGCACGATCCCGCTGAAGAAGGTCGTCACAAAGCTGCCGCCTTTTTTAACAAAGCTGCGGATCTTCTCGTCGCAGTCACCCTTTACCATGTAGAATACGGGTGCAATGACCACCCGATACGGTGTCAGGTCGTCCTCCGGAGAAATGATGTCCACGTTGTAGTTCATCTTTCGCAGCGCCTCATAATAACGGCCGAATTCATTCAGGTATTTCAGCTCCACGCTGGGGCCGGCAGAATATTCGATCGCCCACCAGTTGTCCCAGTCCATGATCAGTGCCACATCAGATTTTGTGCGCATGCCCATCGTGCGTTTGCCGATCTGTTCCAGTTCCCCGCCCAGCACAGAGATCTCACGAAATACCCGTGTGTGCTCGGTTCCGGCGTGGTCGATGACAGCACCGTGATATTTCTCACAGGCTCCGATGCTCCTGCGCATCTGGAAAAACATCACCGTGTCCGCACCGTGCGCCATCGCCTGATAGCTCCACAAGCGCATGACACCGGGTCTTTTCAGCGCATTGTAAGGCAGCCAGTTCGTCACGCTCGGCGTCTGTTCCATGAGTGCGAAGGGCGCTCCGCCGCCAATACCGCGCATGAGATCGTGCGCCATTGCGATCTTTGCATAGGAATCCTCGTTGGCGGGGTAATTGTCCCAGGAGACGAAATCCATCTGCTTCGCCCACTTGAAATAGTCCAGCGGCTTGTAAAAGCCCATCAGGTTTGTTGTGATGGCTGCGTCCGGAAGTATCTCTTTGATGGCGTCATACTCCATCTGATAGCAGGCGAGAATCGAATCGGACATAAATCTGCGGTAATCGAGAGAGATGCCCTGAAACATCGTCCGATCCACATCAAAATGCTCGCTGCGCATATCCGGCACAACAATCTCGTCCCACTCATAAAAGGTATGTCCCCAAAATGACGTATTCCAGGCACGGTTCAGTGTCTCGATGGTTCCGTACTTTTTCTTCAGCCAGACACGGAACTCCTTCTCGCAGTTTTCACAATAGCACTCTCCGCCAAACTCGTTGGATATATGCCACGCCACAATATTGTCATGATCACGGTAACGCTCCGCCAGCTTTTTCGCCAGACGGGGCGCATATTTGTGATACGTCGGACTGTTCGGGCAGGAGTTGTGCCTCCCGCCAAACTTCCGTTTTCTTCCATCAAAATCCACGCGCAGGATATCCGGGTATTTCTTTGCCATCCACGCCGGATGCGCGCCTGTCGAAGTTGCCATGCACACCTTCAGGCCGTTTTCTTTCACGAGCTCCATGATCTTGTCGAGTTTTGAAAAATCATAGGTCGTCTCATCCGGCTGCAACGCCGCCCACGAGAACACATTCAGTGTGACGATATCGATACCCGCCAGCCGAAACAGACGCATATCCTCCTGCCAGGTCTCCTCTGGCCATTGCTCCGGATTGTAATCTCCTCCATAAGGAATTTTATCTAATTTATCATACGGTATCATGTTTCCCTCCATCTGCATCAATTCGTAATGACTTCTTTATCTTTACCAGTGTATCATGCCGCTGGCATTTCTTTCAATAAGATAATTACCCAAAAAAGAACACACCCGAATCCGGATGTGTTCTTTTCTATTTAGAGAGGTAAGTATGAAGAAAACTTAAATATTAACCAATTAACCTTTCACACCACCGAGGGCAACGCCGCCCACGATGAACTTGGAAAGCAGCAGATATACCACGATGACAGGGAAGATGGAGAATGCGATCATCACATACACCTGACCCATGTCAAACTTTAAAAAGTCTG
>CALZQA010000051.1 GCA_945828315.1 uncultured bacterium
AGATAGCGTAGCGTCTCGTGGGCTCGGAGATGTGTATAAGAGACAGCGATTGTAGATATCCACCAGGAGCAGATTGTCCAGCAACAGATTTTTGATAAAATTATCCTTGTCAAAGCGCTCCTTATACGCCACTAAAAGATTCTGGATCTGGAACGTGGCGATCTTACCGATCATGTAGGCATCGTCCGTGTCCCCATAAGCCAGCAGCACATACTCCAGCTGATGCTCATCAAATACTTTAAAAAACTGACAGCCCTGCACAACCTGTGAATCCGCAGGGGACTCCACAAACGCCATCGCAGCGTCCGTATAGTTGTCTGCCTCCGGAAATGTAGATGCAAGCACTGTACCCTCTGTGTCGATCACACACAGGTCATTTCTTGTAATACCCTTCAATCCATCGATTGTATTCTGCAAGATCTGATTTGATATCATGTTGGCTCCTCCTGTCTTCACCCCATATCGGAACGCACTGCCACTCTCCCCGTTCCGCTGCAAAACTCCGCCTCGCTATACATTTTTCACAAAAGAATTTTGACGAAAAAAAGACAAAACAGACTTCGTATTTCTCATTTTAATGCAAAACTGCAAAAAAGAAAAGAGGAAAAGCCATATTTTTTATGCTAATATTCTAAAAATCCCTCTCCCAGCACTTCATTTGCATCCGTCACAATTACAAATGCATGCGGATCAAGCTCTTTCACGCAATCTTTAAAGTCCAAAACCTCTTTTTTCCCGACAACGCAGAAAAGCATTTTCCGCATTTCATCGGAATACATGCCCTGTGCCGGTATCGCCGTGCAGCCCCGGTCCATCTCATACAAGATATGCTCTGCGATCTCTGTCGACTTGTCAGAAACAACAAAGATCATCTTGGAATAATTTAATCCGTCCAGGATCGCATCCGACACTTTCGTCACGATCGCTACCGTCAGGATCGCGTATAATGCAGGGCGCGCACCAACAAGATAATAACCGGCAAGAATCACCGCTCCATCCAGAACCAGCAAAATCTGGGCAACCGAATAATTGCGAAATCGGAGATGCAAAAGCGATGCCAGAAGATCCGTGCCTCCGGTGGCATTTCCCGTACGGAAGACCATCGCAATGCCGGCGCCGCTGATCAGTCCGCCATAGATCGCAGCCAAAAGGTAGTCGCCCTTGGCAAGATCCATGACCGGTATCACTGCCAGCCATGCAGACAGAAGCCCTGCCGCTATCGCTGTCCGTTTTACAAATACTTTTCCCATTAAAAACCACGCGGCCACAAACGCAGGCAGATTCAACGCAAGGTTGGTAAACCACAACGGAATACCACCCGGGATCAGTCCCAGCGTTGCCCGGCGCAGTAGGATACCGATTCCGGTAAAGCCTCCGGTCACCATTCCCATCGGATCAAAGACTGCCTGGACGGACAGCGCGATCAGACCGGTACCGGCCATCAGCAAAATATAGTCGCGCACCACTTCTTTTCTTTTTTTATGAACACGTACCACTGTTTATTTTTCTTCTCCTTCTTCATAGTGATTGACATGCATCTTAAACCTGCCAAAATGGATCAGGCGCTTCATTCGCCAACCAAACCCTTTCTTTTCCATGAGAAGACCATAGTTTTCTCCCAGACCGTACCATAGCTTTGCCAAAAGCTTGCTCCGGTTTGCCACCAGAAACTCCTCCTGCTGGGGCGTCGGCATCGCAGAAATGATCACATCCGGTGCCGCGCTGTTGATCTCATTGATCATGCGGTCCAGATCGTCCGGATAATCTTCTATACTATATTGTCCGACAATGTGAAGTTTTTCATACCGGTCTGATAAAATTTCGTGAATCTTTTCCAACGCCGCATTCTTTGATGCTACCAGGTACACCTGCTTCTGTCCGCGCTGCAGGCGCTTCAGCAGTTCTGTAAAGAACAGATGATCCTGTGCCTCACGAATGCGCTGGCTGGAATTGATGCCAGCAATGCTCAGGATCTCCGGGTCCTCTACTACAACCAGATCTGCCTGCTCCACACATTCTTTGATCTGCTGTGACTGACTGCTGCTCACTTTGATCAGTGACTGCATGGAAACGGTTAAAAGCAATCGGAGTTTTTCATCCCTGAGCGCATCCTGCGCCAGCTGAAGCTCCTCACGCAAAGAATAATTGGGAATCGTCATTCCCAAAAGCTGTATCTGTTTTATCATAGTACTCCTATTTCATTCAAGATTAATCTGTGCTTGGATAGTATAACAGACAATACAGATTTTTTCAACCGGCAGCAGATTTCTGATAATTTTAGATATTTTTCCGTCAAATTCCGACATAATTTCATATTTTTTTCTTTTTATAATGTCAAGCATTTTCCGACATTTTTTTACAAAAGGTGTAACTTTATCGCATCTGCACAAAACTTTTGTTCGATTATTTCACTATGTAAACCACAAAATTTGTTGGATTTTCTGTGGATAATGTGCATAACTTGGTGTATAACTCGATTTTTCCGATAAAATCATTCTTTTCAATGTGAATAACTTTTGATTGTACACTCAGAGATTTTTTTTCAATCTCAACATTTTTCGTCATTTTGTGCAACTTGCTATTTCATAAATAAATGGCGAAATCCACTTGACTTTTAAATTGTGATACAATTTAACGGAACTGAGCCGTGGTCCGAATCATTGACATACGCATTTCACGCAAGAAAATACCCCCCGACGTTTGTCAGGGGGGGTACTTTCTTTATACTCTAAAGGGGATTAGATAAATACTAATCTTTCGATTAGCCAAAACTAGTAAGTGAGGTACTATACCTCAAAGATCAGGTCGCCATATGACGGCATCGGCCATACGTCTTTATCTACGATCATCTCCAGTTTGTCAACCGGTGCACGCAGTTCATCCATTGCAGTCTTTACCACATCTCTATAGTAAACAGCCTGCTCTCTGCCTTCCTCCATTGCATTTCCGGCATCGGTAACCTCGATCAGCTTTGCAAGTGCTACCTTGACATCTGACAGATAATCAGAAGTCTCAGAAAGGAGTTCTGTCTGTACAGATACATCCACTGCGCCTGCTGCCTTCACGGCGTTGATCGAATTTGCAAGTGTGGTCGTGTAACGGATCACAGCAGGAATGATCTGCTTGCTTGCGATATCGATCATAGACTTAGCCTCAATATTAATTGTCTTTGCGTAGGTCTCATACTCGATCTCTACACGAGACTCCAGCTCAACCTTCGTAAATACACCAAATTTCTCAAATAAGGCAACTGCTTTATCAGTTGCGTATGCAGGGATCGCATCCACCATGGACTTGATATTAGGAAGTCCACGTCTCTCGGCTTCTGCCACCCACTCATCAGAATATCCGTTTCCGTTGAAAATGATACGCTGATGCTCAGTTGCATATTTCTTGATCAGATCATGTACAGCATCATCAAAATTATCAGCCTTTTCAAGTACATCACATGCCTCTGCAAATGCCTCTGCAACGATCGTGTTCAAAACAACGTTAGGCTGTGCGATGGAAGCCTGAGAGCCTACCATACGGAACTCAAATTTATTTCCGGTAAATGCGAAGGGTGAAGTACGGTTACGGTCAGTTGCATCACGCATAAAATCAGGTAATGTCTTTACACCGGTCTCAAGCATCTCGCCCTTTAAGCTGTGTGTTGCACTTCCTGTATCGATCAGCTGTGTGATCACATCCTCTAACTGCTCGCCGAGGAAGATGGAAAGGATTGCAGGAGGAGCCTCGTTTGCTCCAAGTCTGTGGTCATTTCCGACATCTGCTGCAGATGCACGAAGCAGGTCTGCATGCTCATCAACAGCCTTTAAGATACAGGTCAGCACAAGTAAGAACTGGATGTTCTCATGGGGTGTTGATCCGGGATCCAGCAGGTTGATGCCGTCATCTGTGGTAATAGACCAGTTATTATGCTTTCCGGAACCGTTCACACCTGCGAAAGGCTTCTCATGAAGCAGACACTGTAACCCGTGACGTCCTGCCACCTTTTTCAGTGTCTCCATGATCAGCTGGTTGTGATCGGTTGCCACATTGCACTCTGCGTAAATGGGAGCCAGCTCATGCTGTGCGGGAGCAACCTCATTGTGCTGGGTCTTTGCGGAAACACCAAGCTTCCACAGCTCCTTGTTCACATCCTTCATATATGCGCCGATGCGCTCGCGGATGGCTCCGAAGTAATGATCCTCCATCTCCTGCCCCTTCGGAGGCATTGCTCCGAATAAGGTACGTCCGGTAAAGATCAGGTCTTTTCTCTTTAAATATTTCTCACGGTCTACAATGAAATACTCCTGCTCTGCACCTACAGAAGGGGTAACTCTTGTAGAGGTCGTGTTTCCGAATAATCTTAACAAGCGTAATGCCTGTTCATTAATGGCTTCCATGGAACGAAGCAGCGGTGTCTTCTGATCCAGAGCCTCTCCGGTATAGGAGCAAAAGGCTGTCGGGATGCAAAGTGTTGCACCAGTTGCATCATGACGGACAAATGCGGGTGAAGTACAATCCCATGCTGTATATCCTCTTGCCTCGAAGGTAGCACGAAGTCCACCTGAAGGGAATGATGAAGCATCCGGCTCTCCTTTGATCAGTTCCTTTCCTGAAAAGCTCATAAGCACCTTGCCGTTCTCCATCGGTGCGGTGATAAATGAATCATGCTTCTCTGCAGTCACACCCGTCAGCGGCTGGAACCAATGTGTATAATGGGTAGCACCCTGCTCGATCGCCCACTCCTTCATCTCATGTGCGACTACATCAGCAGTGGCAAGATCCAGATCCTGTCCACCCTCAATCACTTCATGCAGTCGTTTGTAGACTTTCTTCGGGAGACGCTCCTGCATCACGGAGTCATTGAACACATTCTCGCCAAAGATCTCTGATACGCTGAATTTTTCGTTTTCACTCATAACATTCATCCTTTCCCTTTATCGTTTTCACAATTTATAGCTTAATAGCATAAAGCGAACGAGGGTGCACCTCATATGGAACACCCTCGTTCGCTTCTCTGCCAACTAAAATACTCCTGTTTTCGCAAAAAAGCAATAGCAAATTTTAGTTTTTTTTAATTCTTAATAATCTTAAGCTTTTCCTACGGATCCGAACAGCTCCATTTTTTCCTTAACGGTAGCCTTAATTGCCTCGGTTCCGGGTGCTAACAGCTTACGGGGATCAAAGCCCTTGCCCTCAAGATCCTTGCCTGCCTCGATATATTTACGTGTAGCATCTGCAAAGGACAACTGGCACTCGGTATTAACATTGATCTTGGATACGCCCAGGTCGATGGCCTTCTTGATCATATCCTCAGGGATTCCGGTACCACCATGCAGTACGAGGGGCATAATACCGGTCTTCTGCTGAATGGCATCCAATGTATCAAAGCTTAAACCTGCCCAGTTTGCAGGATATTTTCCGTGAATGTTTCCGATACCTGCTGCCAGCATATCTACGCCAAGGTCTGCAACTGCCTTGCACTCGTCGGGATCCGCACACTCGCCCATGCCGACAACGCCGTCTTCCTCTCCACCGATAGAGCCAACCTCTGCCTCGATGGACATGCCCATTGCATGTGCAACGTTTACTAATTCGGTCGTCTTTGCGATGTTCTCCTCGATCGGATAATGTGAACCATCGAACATGATAGAAGTAAAGCCGGCCTTGATGCACTTGTAGCATCCTTCATAGGTACCGTGATCTAAGTGCAATGCAACAGGAACGGTGATTCCAAGCTCCTCATCCATTGCCTTTACCATAGCAGCAACGGTCTTGAAACCGGTCATGTACTTTCCTGCACCCTCAGATACACCAAGGATCACGGGAGAGTTTAACTCCTGTGCAGTTAAAAGAATTGCCTTTGTCCACTCCAGGTTGTTGATGTTGAACTGACCTACTGCGTAGTGTCCGGCTTTTGCCTTTTCTAACATTTCTTTCGCAGATACTAACATGTGAATTCCTCCATTTTCTATAAAATATGTGAATGTTGGGCTGTACGCCCATTTGTGTTAAATATATCATGAACGGAACTAATTGTAAAGGAAAAGCGTGCGAAATGCCTTTCGCAGAGGCACCGACAGCCGCTATTTTTCCCCGGGCACACGGATCGTCAGCGCACGATGCATGGTTTTCAAACGAATCTGTGTCTGTTCTCCGCCATACTCTCCGTCCAGTGTCCACGGGATCGACTGGTAGGGCGAGATCTGCAGATCGTCCGTCTTAAAGGTATAGATCAGATCTGATTCCGGACGCAGCTTCGTCAGCACAGCAATGATCTCATTAAGTTCGACCGCATTTCGCGGCGTACGGATGAGCATAACTTCAAACAATCCGTCATTTAAAGCCACATCCTCTCCCGTCATACCTTTAAATCCACCCACAGACAGCGAATTTGTAACCATTCCGTAAATGAATTCATCTTCAATGGTTCCGCCATTATATTCCACACGCATACGGTAGCTGGGATGATTGCCAATGCGTTTCGCGCCCTCTAAGATATACGCTACATGACCCAGCACATTTTTCAGTTCCTGCTTTGTCTGATAAGACACCTCGGTAAACAGACCAAATGCTGCAATATAAATAAAGTTTTTTTCACCGAAGCAGCCTACATCACACGGAAAATCAACGCCGTTCACCGCAACTTCTGCTGCCTTTTTCATATTTTTCGGCAGCTTCAGGGAGACAGCGAAGTCATTTGTACTGCCTGCCGGAATATAGCCCAGGGGCACCTTACATCCACTCTGCATCAGTCCGGTCACCGTCTCATCCAGAGTACCGTCTCCACCACAGCAGACCACAAGATCATATTCTGCAGCCCGCGCCGCCGTCACTGCCGTTGCATCCCCTACGGCCTGCGTCGGATGCACGCCCACCTCATAACCTGCGCGCACCATGATGTCCAAAATGTCCGACAACTGAGACTTGATCCTTCCCACACCGGAATGCGGATTGTATACAAACAACAGCTTCATGCATTGCTCCTTCCCAATTTCTTTGCGATCTCACCCAGCTTGCGCAGCCGGTGGTTGACACCGGATTTTCCCACCGGCGGATCACACAGCTCACCCAGTTCTTTCAGGGAGCTGTCCGGGTATTCCAGACGGATCAGTGCCATCTCCCGCAGCGCAGGCGGCAGCTCATCCAGCCCTATTTTACTCTGAATATAGCGGATATCCTCCACCTGCCGACACGCCGCGCCCACCACCTTATTGATGTTGGCTGTCTCGCAGTTAACGATGCGGTTGACCGAGCCTCTCATTTCTTTGAAAATACGCACGTTCTCCAGATTCATGAGTGCCACATACGCTCCCATGATGTTCAGGGCATCCACGATCTGTGCGCCTTCCTTCATGTAAACGATATAGTATTTTTTACGTTGTACGATCTTTGCATCCAGCTCAAATGTGCGGTACAGCTCCTGAAGAAGCTGTGCCTGCGACTCTTCCTGGCAGACGATCTCGAAATGATAGGATTTCTGCGGATCGCTGATGGAACCGGAGGCAAGAAACGCCCCTCGCAAAAAGGCACGCTTACAGCAGGTTCTCGACAGCAGCTGTTCCTTTTGCACGGACAAGGTACGGTCGATCTGTTGCTGCATCTGTTCTGCCGGAAGCTCTCCAAACAGTTTTTTTGTCAGAAGCCGCCGTTTTTCTGCCAGATGTGTATGATCTGCGGCAAATGTCTCGATGGCCGCCAGCTCCGCCAGCTGGCAATGACGTTTATTGTCGATCTGCTTTGCCAGCTCCGTTTTTACTTCACCGGAAAATGACATTTTTATTTCCCCCTGTGGGCATCCTTTTCGATGTCTCTGTGCTCAATACGCAGACCGTAATCCTGCTGTACGCCCAGCCGGTCATACAGTCCCTGCGCCACTGTGACGGAGCGGTGTTTACCGCCGGTACAGCCGATGGCGATGACAAGCTGGTTCTTCCCCTCACTGATATAATTGGGGATGAGAAACTGTATCATATCCTCCAGCTTGTCAAGAAACTCATGATACTGTGGGCAGTCCTTCACGTAATCCTGAATCGGTTTGTCCAATCCGGTCAGGGGACGCAGCCCTTCCACATAGTATGGATTTGGCAGAAAACGTACATCAAATACCAGATCCGCATCTGTCGGGATCCCATATTTGAATCCGAAAGAGAGAACGGTAATGTATAGATTTTTGTATGTCTGGTTCTCCACAAACATTTTTTTCAGTTCTGCCTGCAACTCCCGGGTCAGAAGCTGGCTTGTGTCCAGAATGTAATCCGCCCGCCGCTTCACCGGTTGCAGACGTTCCCTCTCCCGTTCGATCGCCTTGTCCACTCTGCCGCCCTCCGCAAGCGGGTGACTCCGGCGCGTTTCCTTGTAACGTTTGATGATCACGGAGTCCTCACATTCCAGAAACAACATCTCAAAACTCTTTCCGCGCTCCTGCAGCCGATCCAGTACTTCTGTGAGATCCCCGATATTCTGTCCGCTTCGAATGTCCACATTGATCGCCACTTTTTCCAGCTCCGGATCATTCTCCGCCAGTTCCACAAAGCTTTCCACCAGAGAGATCGGCAGATTGCCGACACAGTAATAACCCATATCCTCTATCATCTTCAGTGCGGTACTTTTGCCCGAGCCGGACATTCCCGTTAAAATGACACACCTCATATGCACTTCTCCTCCAAAAATACCTGTTTTCTTCCTCTTCTGCAGTCATAAGCGGAGGCTCAAAAGCCCAGCAGACGTACCTCTGGTTCCAGCTCCACTCCGCTCGTTTCCTTCACACGCTGCTGTACGCGCTGCATCAGCTCCATGATCTGTGCCGCACTCGCCGTACCACGGTTGATCACAAAGCCACAGTGTTTTTCCGACACCTGTGCATCTCCCACCCGAAAACCTCGAAGGCCCGCATCCTCGATGAGCTTGCCTGCAAAATACCCCTCCGGACGTTTAAACGTACTGCCGGCACTGGGATATTCAAGCGGCTGTTTTTCGACCCTCTTTTTTCGCAATTCTTCCATCCGGCCGCGGATCTCCTCCTCATTTCCGAATGCCAGATGAATACAGACCTCCAAAACAAGCTCCTTTTCTTCCATCATACGGCTGTGACGGTAAGAAAGATCCAGTTCATCCGCCGGACGGACCTTGATCTCTCCCGTCATCGTAAGCACACGGACGGCGGATAATATATCCTTCATCTCACCGCCATAGGCTCCTGCGTTCATCACAACCGCTCCGCCCACTGAACCGGGAATCCCTGCTGCAAACTCCATGCCTGCAAGAGCATGTTTCGCCGCAAAGCTGGCAGTCTCAGAAAGAAGTGTCCCCGCCTGTACCACCAGATCCGTCTCATTCTCCAGACAAATGCCGGAAGATGCCTTCCCGAATTCCAGCACTACACCCCGCAGTCCCCCGTCGGATACCAGCAGATTACTGCCATTCCCGATCACGGTCAACGGCAGTTCATACTGTCTGCACAGTGTCACAATGCCCGGCACCTGTTCAATGGAAGGCGTAACAAAGTATTCTGCCGCACCGCCGACACGAAATGTTGTATGACGGCTCATGGGCTCCTCTTTTTTGATCTGAGCCTTCGTCAGGAGCTTCTCCAGTTCCTGTTCAAATTGCTGCCTGTTTTTATCCATAAAATAAACCAACCTATTTTTTATTGATGACGGCCTCTGCGCAGGTCCGATGCGCTAAGCCTCTTTCAAAAATGCTACATATCCCTTATATGCTTCGTACAGATCCACCTTACTGATGATCTCCCACGGCGCATGCATGTTCAGCACGGGAACACCGCTGTCAATGACTTCCATGCCGTAGTTTGCAAGGATATAGGCGATCGTTCCGCCGCCGCCCTGATCAACTTTACCCAGCTCCGCTGTCTGGAATGCCACCTCATTTTTATCAAAGATCTTCCGCAGTCTTGCGATATATTCCGCGTTTGCATCGTTGGAACCGGACTTGCCGCGGGAACCGGTATACTTATTAAATACGATTCCCTTTCCGAAATATGCCACATTTTTCTTCTCGGATACGGACGGATAGTTCGGGTCATATGCAGCGCTCACGTCAGAAGATAGCATTCTGGAGTTCTGCAGGGCACGACGCAGAGCAAGATCCGTATACTGTCCGCACAGTGCCAGCACCTCTGCAACTGCATTTTCAAAAAACCGCGACTGCATACCGGTAGCGCCGACGCTGCCGATCTCCTCCTTATCAACAAGCAGGCAGACGCTGGTGCGTTTCGGTGTCTCCATCTGAAGGATCGCCTCAAAAGAAGGGTATGCACACACTCTGTCATCATGTCCGTAGCCCATGATCATGCTGCGGTCCAGTCCGTAATCTCTTGCCTCTCCGGCGGGAACGACCTCGATCTCCGCAGACAGGAAATCTTCTTCCTCGATATCATAATCCTGCTTTAAAAGCGCTAGGATCTGTGCTTTTACGCGTTCTTTCTCTTCCTTTTCCGTCTCTTTTTTTTCAATAGGAAGATTTCCGATGAGCACATCGAGATTTTCTCCCTCAATGACCTTATTTGCCTTTTTCTCCAGCTGCTCTCCTGCAAGATGGATCAGCAGATCACTCACTCCGACAACGGGATCACCCGGCTTGTCGCCGATGTTGATCTCCACCACGGTACCGTCCTTTTTCGCCACAACTCCATGCAGCGCCAAAGGCAGTGTCACCCACTGGTATTTCTTAACACCACCGTAATAATGGGTGTCAAGCAACACGAGATCCTTATCCTCGTATAACGGATTCTGCTTGAGATCCAGACGCGGAGAATCGATGTGTGCTCCGAGAATATTCATTCCGTCGCTGACCGGTTCCTCTCCGATCACAAACATCGCAAGTGATTTCCCCATGTGATTATAATATATCTTATCGCCCGGTTTCAGCTTCTGATCCTTTTTGATCGCCTTTTTCAGACTGGTAAATCCGGCTTTTTTTGCTGCCTCCACGAATGTTTTCACACACTCGCGCTCCGTTTTATTCTCTGATAAGAAAACGCGGTAGTCCTCCGCAAATTCAAACACTTCTTTTTTCCTGTCTCCGGGATAAGCATCCCATGCATTGCTTCGTTCCATTTTTGTCAGTCTCCTTTTGCATTTCCAAATCTATTCATCATCCTCATCCGGATTTGAACTCTTGCTCAGATTTGCCTGTACACGGCGGTACAGCTCCTGTGCCGCGTTGTAGCCCATCTTCTTCTGTCTGTGGTTAACGGCTGCCGTCTCACAGATCACCGCCAGATTCCGTCCTGGGCGGATCGGCAATGAATGGCAGACCACCTTATTTCCCAGAAATTCGGTGTACTCCTGCTCCATACCGAGTCTGTCATATTCTTTATCCTTGTGCCAGTCCTCCAGCTTGATCACCAGATCGATCTGCTGCTTATCCTTGACACACTCTACGCCGTACAGTGATTTTACATCGATGATACCGATACCGCGCAGCTCGATAAAATGACGTGTGATCGCCGGTGATGTACCGATCAGTGTCGTGTCATCAATACGTTTGATCTCCACTGCATCGTCTGTTACAAGACGGTGTCCGCGGCGGATCAGCTCCAGTGCTGCCTCACTCTTTCCGATTCCGCTCTCACCCATGATCAACAGACCCTCGCCATAAACATCCACAAGGACACCATGGATCGTGATGCAGGGTGCCAGCTCCTCGTTGAGCGTTCGGATCAGC
The DNA here is from genome assembly GCA_945828315.1 of uncultured bacterium. Lineage (GTDB taxonomy): Bacteria > Bacillota > Clostridia > Lachnospirales > Lachnospiraceae > W0P33-017. The sequence continues at coordinate 11,677 of CALZQA010000051.1, forward strand.
TCCGCAGTCAGTGCACTGGTAGCACGCTCCGTGCCCAGTACAGCCACGTTATGTCTCGTCGCCGCCTCCAGGAAGTCCTCATCCGGCTGGAATCCGCGGCAGAAGACAACACAGGGGATATCGAAACTCATGAACTTGTCATAGGCTTCTTTTTTCCGCTCCTGCGTTACCTGCTGCAGATAAGCAAACTCCACCATTCCGATGATCTGCACACGGCCTTCCGCAAAATGTTCAAAATAACCGTGGAGCTGCAGCGCCGGTCGATTGATCTCGTTGACGCTGACCTTTTTATGTTTTAAATTTACCTGCTCCGTGAAGTTGGTCAGCTCCAGCAGACGCGCGAGCTTCGCAACGGATACTTCTTTTTGTGTCATGACGATTCCCCTCCTGTGTACATTTTACTTTTTCATATCTACCTCTAATAATAGTTGACGCCACCAAATTTTGCAATGGTTTCCATGCGTTTTCGTGAGGGCATATTTTACGCACAGCATGTCACATGTGACAGCAACCATCAGCCGCTTATGCTTGCCGGGTAAATCACGCGCTTGGCACAGAGTCCAAGCAAAACCGGCTTGACTCTGTTGCCTTATTACTGAACCCGAAACACATTCTCCGCGTGAACCCGTCGCATAAACGACTGCAAAATACTGTCACACAGGCACGGTCGCATGAACAACTTTCCAACAGCTCGGCTGACTGTCAATACCGTAGATTGGGCGAGACAGGCACGGCTTTGGACTGCGACTTTTGCGTGGCGAAGTGCGAGCGCATAAATAACCTTTCGATTACGCTACTGGAAGTCCCCAGCTATGTGTGCGAAGGACACATCGAGCTGGGGCTGAAGGTATAGCGAGACACCGCCATGCAATCGAAGCAGAACAAAGCCGTGCCGGTCTCGCCTTCAGTTGCCGTATCTGCTGTCACGCCTGCGGGTGAAAGTATTCGTAGACCGCCTGCGCTGCCCGCTCATTCATGGCTTCGGCGGCGGCGAGCTCCTCCACGGTGGCTGCCCGGATCGCATCGATGGACTGGAAGGTTCGCATCAGCGCCTTCCGTCTGGCAGGTCCGATGCCCGGAATGTCGTCCAGTACAGAATGCACCTGCTCCCTGCTGCGCAGCGAGCGGTGGTACTCGATGGCAAATCGGTGTGCCTCGTCCTGTATGCGCGTGATGAGACGGAATGCCTCGCTGTGCCGGTCGATGGGCAACTCTACATTATTATAGTATAACCCTCTGGTGCGGTGATTATCATCCTTGACCATTCCACAGACCGGAATGTGCAGACCCAGTTCCTCCAGAACCTGAAGTGCCACATTGACCTGGCCTTTGCCGCCGTCCATGAGGATCAGATCCGGAAAGCGGGTAAAGCTGCCGTACTCCTCGTCCAGTTCCTTCTCCTGCCGTTCCTCCCGCTCACGCAGGCCGTGTTCGAACCGACGGGTCAACACCTCATGCATGGAAGCGTAATCGTCCGGTCCCGCCACCGTGCGCAGCTTGAACTTCCGGTAATCGCTGCGGCTGGGTTTGCCCTTGTCGTAGACGACCATGGATCCGACCGACTCGAAGCCGTTGGTATTGGAGATATCGTACGCCTCCAGCCGCTGTACCTTTTCCCGCGGCAGGGAAAGCAGATCGGCCAGCTCCTTCACCGCCCCGATCGTGCGTCCCTCCTCGCGCTTGATCTTTTCCCTGTCCTGCGTCAGCACGATCATCGCGTTCTTCTCCGCCAGCTCTACGAGCTTCTCCTTCGAACCGCGCTTGGGCACGCGCAGATAGACACGCTGCCCCTTCTTTTTACTGAGCCATTCCTCGATGATCTCCCGATCCTCAATATCCGTCTGCAGCATGAGTTCCCTCGGAATGTAGGGAGTGCCTGCATAAAACTGCTTGATAAAGGCGGAGAGGATCTGGGACGGTGTGTCCTCATTGACAATGCGCAGATAAAAGTGATCCCGGCCGATCATTTTTCCGTCCCGGACAAAAAAGATCTGCACCACCGCATCCCGGTCATCACAGGCAAGGGCCAGAATATCCCGGTCCTCACCGTCCGCGTGAGTGATCTTCTGCTTCTGTGCGATCTGTTTCACACTGTTCAAAAGATCCCGGTATTCGATGGCCTTCTCGAAATCCAGCGCCTCTGACGCGGCATCCATCTTTTCCTGCAGCATACGCAGCACCGGCTGATAGCGCCCGTTCAGAAAATCCAGCACACCGTCGATCTGCTTCCGGTACTCCTCCTGCGACACATAGCCCTGACAGGGTGCCTGACACTGATGAATGTGATAATTCAGACAGGCACGCTCCGCGCCGATATCCTTCGGAAGGTTCCGGTTACAGGTGCGGATCTGGTAGAGCTTGTGGATCAGCCCGATCGTGTCTTTAACTGCTCCCGCACTGGTATACGGTCCAAAATAGACGGATTTATCTTTTTTTAACTGACGCGAAAAAAGGACCCTGGGGAACATTTCCCCCAGCGTCACTTTTATATATGGATACGTCTTGTCATCCGTAAGCATCGTATTATATTTTGGTCGGTGCTCCTTGATGAGGTTGCACTCCAGCACCAGCGCTTCCAGCTCGGAATCTGTCACGATATACTCAAAACGCTCGATCTGCTGAACCATCCGGTCTTTCTTGATCCCCTCATGATGGCTTGCCTGAAAGTATTGCCGGACGCGGTGGCGCAGCGATAACGCTTTGCCGATATAGATGATCGAATCCTTTTTATCGTGCATGAGATAGACACCGGGCTTATTCGGAAGCTTTGCGAGTTCTTCTGCGAAATCAAACGCCATGTTCTTCTTCCTCTACATCTGCATCGCTTGTCGGTTCCACATAGATCACATCCGAAACCTGTGATTCGTCACTTTGCGCATCGGTCTGTCCGGCTGAATCAGAAGCAGCTCCTGCCGCTTTTTTCTCTTCCTCCGGATCAGAGAGTCCCTTCATCTCCCGGAAGATCTTCATGAACTCCTTACCGGTAATGGTCTCCTTCTCGTACAGATGGTCGGAAATGCGGTCTAAGATCTCGCGATTCTCCTCCAGCATCTTCGATGCATCCGCATAAGCGTCCTTGATCATCTTCTGGACAACCTTGTCAATCTGTGCGGCAGTCTCCTCACCGCAGTTCAATACCGGGCGTCCGTCCAGATAACGATTCTCCACAGATTCCAGGCTCATCATGCCGAACTCCTCAGACATACCGTACTGAGTCACCATCGCGCGAGCAATACGTGTCGCCATCTCAATATCATTGGCGGCACCACTGGTCGCCGAGTGGAAAACAAGTTCCTCTGCTGCACGACCTGCCATGTACGTCTTGATCTTTGCAACCAACTCATCCTTTGTCTGTAAGAACTTCTCCTCCTCAGGTGTCTGCAGCGTGTAGCCAAGAGCTCCCATTGTTCTGGGAACGATCGTGATCTTTTGTACCGGTTCTGTATTCTTCTGCAGGGCAGCCACCATCGCATGACCCACCTCATGGTAAGCGACGATCTTGCGCTCCTGATCGCTCATCGCGCGATCCTTCTTCTCCTTACCGCCGACTGCAACGATCTCAAATGCCTCAAACAGATCACTCTGGTTCACAAAGGCACGACCGTGCTTAACGGCAATGATCGCGGCCTCATTGATGATATTGGCAAGATCAGAACCCACCAGTCCTGCGGATGCCAGTGCGATCGCATCCAGATCCACCGTCTCGTCCATCTTGACATCTTTAGAATGCACCTTCAGCGTCTCCAGACGGCCTTTCTGATCCGGTTTGTCAACGATGATCCGGCGGTCAAAACGACCCGGACGGAGCAATGCCTTATCCAGCACCTCCGGACGATTCGTTGCCGCAAGGATCAGAAGCCCCTTCGAAGTGTCAAATCCATCCATCTCAGCCAGCAGCTGGTTTAATGTCTGCTCGCGCTCATCGTTGCCGCCGTAATGGGTGTCACGACTCTTTCCGATGGCATCGATCTCATCGATAAAGATAATACAGGGGGCCTGCTTCTGCGCTTCTTTAAACAGATCACGCACACGGGAAGCTCCCACGCCCACGAACATCTCCACAAAATCTGAACCTGCCAGTGAGAAGAAAGGCACACCAGCCTCTCCTGCCACTGCCTTTGCCAGCAATGTCTTACCGGTTCCGGGAGGTCCCACGAGCAGAGCACCCTTCGGCAGCTTGGCACCGATCTGTGTATATTTCTTCGGATTATGCAGAAAATCCACAACCTCCTGCAGGGATTCCTTTGCCTCGTCCTGTCCGGCTACATCCTTGAAAGTCACGCCGGTCTTTTTCTCCACATAAACCTTTGCGGTATTTTTTCCGACGCCCATGGCACCGCCGCCCATGCGCTTCATAAGGAAACCCATCAGGCCCCACAGAAGTACAAGCGGAATCAGGAAACTGGCGATATTGTAGATCCAGCCTGCCGTATTGTCCGGAATCTCTCCCTTAATATCTACACCTGCCTCTTTGAGCATCGGAACCAGATCCTCATCTCCCACATAGCCGGTATAATATGTGATCGGAACGACTTCATCCTCACTGGCTTTCGGCGTGATATCGATCTGCTGGGAGCTGAGCACCACGCTCTCCACCTTTCCTTCATCCACCATCTGCAGAAATTCCGTATAGGAGATCTCCCGCGCCGTCATCTGCGTCTGCCATTTGCTGATCAGGCTCATAAACAACAGTGCAACCAGCGTGATGAGCACGAACATCATCACCATCTGTCCGTTACGGTTATTGCGTGGGCCTCCACCGTTATTATTGTTTCCGCCGTTCTGGTTATTATTTTTGTTATTCGGATTGCTTCCCCCGCCTCCGAAATTACCGTTTTCCATAAATCTATCATGTACCTTTCTTTTTACTTGCGTATATAAACACTTCTTATCATTATAAAAGCAAACTACAATGATTTCAATATGTAGTTTTCCGTTTTTTCTAAACAATTTCTAAAAAAATTCTTAATTTTTTTAACCAAATCTGTGCGTCATTTGCTGGATTTCTTTTTCGACGAGATGTATAATGGGCTTCGAATAGTGCAATTTATATCGTACCAAACCATAGGAGGAACCTATTATGCCCGTAAAATACGTATTTGTTACCGGTGGTGTTGTATCCGGTCTCGGAAAAGGAATTACCGCCGCATCGCTCGGACGTCTGCTGAAGGCGCGCGGTTACACGGTAACCATGCAAAAATTTGACCCTTATATCAACATTGACCCCGGAACGATGAACCCGATCCAGCACGGCGAGGTATTTGTCACCGATGATGGTGCTGAGACAGATCTGGATCTCGGACATTACGAGCGTTTTATTGATGAGAGTTTAACCAAAAATTCTAATGTTACAACCGGTAAAATTTACTGGTCTGTTTTGCAGAAAGAGCGCCGCGGCGACTATGGCGGCGGGACCGTTCAGGTCATACCTCATATTACCAATGAGATCAAGAGCCGGTTTTACCGCAATTTCACATCTGATGATACACATATAGCGATCATTGAGGTAGGCGGTACGGTAGGTGATATTGAGAGCCAGCCGTTTCTTGAGGCGATCCGTCAGTTCCAGCACGAGGTCGGTCATGAAAATGCCATGCTCATTCATGTAACACTGATCCCTTACATCAAGGCTTCCGGCGAACTGAAGACCAAACCGACCCAGGCATCTGTTAAAGAGCTGCAGGGAATGGGTATCCAGCCCGATGTGATCGTCTGCCGCAGTGAGCATGAACTGGATCAGGGTATCCGGGACAAGATCGCTCTTTTCTGTAACGTGCCCAGCTCTCATGTTCTGCAGAATCTGGATGTGGAATATTTATATGAAGCGCCGCTTGCCATGGAAAAAGAAAATCTGGCAAGGGTAGCATGCGAATGTCTGCATCTTGACTGCCCGGAGCCGGACCTGAAAGACTGGGAAGATATGGTGGATGCGCTGCGCCATCCGAACAAGGATGTGACCGTAGCACTTGTTGGAAAATACACACAGCTTCACGACGCTTACATCTCTGTCGTGGAAGCGTTAAAGCACGGTGGTATCGCCAGCCACTCCACGGTCAATATCAAATGGGTTGACTCTGAGCTGGTGACACCGGAAAATGTAGATGAAATGCTGGGTGACGTAAGCGGAATCCTTGTGCCCGGCGGCTTTGGCACGCGAGGCGTGGAAGGCATGATCACTGCCTGCCGCTACGCACGTGAGCATAAAGTTCCCTACCTCGGGCTGTGTCTGGGCATGCAGGTATCCATCATCGAGTTTGCCCGCAATGTCTGCCAGCTTCACGATGCGCACAGCATCGAGATCGATCCGCAGACCACACATCCGGTCATCGCACTGATGCCCGATCAGGATGAGGACGGTGATATCGGCGGCACACTCCGCCTCGGTGCTTATCCCTGTGAGCTGGATGAAACTTCCAGAGCATTTGCTTTATATGGAACGAAAACAATCCACGAGCGTCATCGCCACCGGTATGAGGTCAACAATGATTACCGTTCCATCCTCACACAAAACGGCATGAGCCTTTGCGGACTCTCTCCTGACGGACGCATCGTTGAAATGATCGAACAGCCGGATCATCCGTGGTTTGTTGCCACACAGGCACACCCGGAGCTCAAGTCCCGTCCCAACCGCCCGCATCCCTTATTCCGCGGATTTGTGGAGGCTGCGCTGGAATATCAGGAAAAATAATTTGCAAATTCCATTTAAAAAAGGAAGTAACCTCATGGTTACTTCCTTTTTTGTTTCAGCATCGGATTGCGCAGATACTGCACAACGAGCGGTATGACCATCACACACCAGGTGATCGGCTCTGCCACAATGATTCCCCAATAACCGAAGGGTTCGACCAGAAGATTGACGAGTATGATCTTTCCGATACACTCGATGCTGCTGGAAATAATCGGTGTCACATGATCTCCGATGCCCTGCATCGTATTTCGCAGTACAACGATGATCGCCGTCACCCAGTACAACAGGGTGTCAAATTTCAGATAAGACGTCGCCGCCGAGATCACCGTTTCGCTGTCTGTTCCGGTCACCAGCCGGATCAGCACCGGTGCGATGGTATAACTGCATAACAGCACGATCCCGCACCAGATAAACACGATGATCAGCGCCGCTCGCACACCCTCTTTCACGCGATCAAAACGTCCTGCGCCAAAATTTTGTCCGGAGTAGGTCGCCATCGTTGTTCCGATGACACCGAACAGCAGCATGAACAGCTCCGTGATCTTGCGCGCCGCCGTATGAGCAACGATAATATCGTTGCCAAGCGTGTTGATACCGGTCTGCAATGCCACAGAACCGATATTTACCAGACATCCCATAAAGCCCATCGACAGTCCGCAGCCTGCAAGGTCACGCACAAGCGCTCTTGAAAATGAAAAATCCGTCTTTTTGATATGTAAGAGCTCATATTTTTTATAAATAAAGATCAGGCAGAGAGCCGTCGCGAACAGCTGTGCCACCACAGTCGCCACTGCCGCACCGCGCACGCCCATATCCAGCACACAGATGCAGAACAGATCCCCAAAAATATTTAAGACCACCGAGATGCCGAGAAAGATCAGCGGTGTTACAGAATCTCCGATAGCCCGCAACATCGCCGCGCACAGATTGTAGAGCATGGAGACCGTCATGCCTGCAAAGATCACGATAATATACTCATAGGACATCATGTAGATGTCAGTTCCCACATGGAGCACACCTAAGATCTGATCCAAAAACAGGATCGTCGCAGCTGTCAGCACCAGACTTGCGCTAAAGGCCAGCGTCACAGTCGCCGCCACGCAGCGTTTAAGTCCCTTATAGTCACCCGCACCGAAAAAGCGGGCAATGATCACTGCAAACCCGTTCGTCAGTCCCTGCAGAAATCCAATCACCATCGTGCTTAGTGAAGTGGTAGCTCCCACTGCCGCCAATGCATTTCCTCCCAACACTGATCCCACCACCCGGGTGTCCACCAGACTGTAGGTCAGCTGTAAAATATTTCCAATCAAAATGGGCAGCATGAAAAACAGGATCTGTTTTATCGGTCTGCCCGTTGTCAAATCTCTCATTTTTTATCCCTCATGACATATAGTAACGATCCGGTGTCCCTCCGGTTTCCGCGAATGCTCTGTCTGCTATAAATACAGCAGATTCAATAAAAATGCCATCACGCATCCGGTCAGACATCCGATCAGTACCTGCGCCGGCGTATGTCCAACAAATTCCTTTAAGCGCTCCTCCGGCAATCCGGGATTGTCTTTTGAAAACAGACGCACCATCTCATTGAGCAGTTTTGCCTGTTTTCCAGTCTCCAGGCGGACACCCATCGCATCGCGCATGGTGATCATTGCAATGATCACACAGATCGCAAATTGAAAAGATCCGATACCATACACAATACCCGCCGACACTGCCACGCAGCTCACGGTAGAAGAGTGTGCCGAGGGCATCCCCCCGTCACCCCAAAAACGACTGATGTCCAGCTTATGATTCAGAATTGCATACAAAAATGTCTTGAAAAACTGAGCAGCAAACCAGCCGGCGACACCGCCCATCAGTACCTGATTGCTGATCAACTGTGAAAAAAAGAGCTCTGCTGTCATTTATATTCTTCCTTTTCCGGTAATAAATCTCGTCTTGCATACCGTTTTTATTCTAGCACAGACATTTCTCTTGTACAAGTTTACAACATAAGAATTGTTTTATAATTATTTTAGAATTCTTTTATGTTTCGGACACACTTCGGACACATTTACCGCATATACTATGAACTATCAACAGAGATGTTGATGCAACAATTCCCTATATAGATGTAACATTTTCATAACTAAACTCCTCGAAAAAAC
>CALZQA010000052.1 GCA_945828315.1 uncultured bacterium
CGGATGGCATAATCATCCCCGCCCTCCATATTCAGGATTTCATTTACCCAGATATAGGAGTCTTCCGAATATTCCAAGCTATGGATCAGATGATAGATCTCGGCCTTTACCAATTCATCTATATCCGTCTGGAATGCAAAATAACAGATATTCATGTCCTTATATATCAAGGATCTTTGGATCGCTTCCTGCCCCATGATGTTATCTCTTTCATGGCGACTGATCTGAATCCCATCTTTATGTTCGAAATTCAACAAGGTACAGGTATGTCCGTCATCCATGATGACCTGAACCGCATTGCCCATATCCGTGCCATACATAAAATTCATGACACCTTTCACGCTCTGCACCGCATCCTTATACCGGTTCTCCTTTGTTTCTGTCACACAGATATCAATCAGTTCCGAAACGCGCTGCTGGGCAGACTCTCTTCGCAGATCGATATTCGTCATCATATTTTTGACGTCTTCCTTCATCTTTTCCACTTCAGAGTCCAGCATCAGCTGCTTTGCCTCATTCAGATCATCTCGGTAGATCGTATTGCTGAAAAAAACAATGATCAAAATGATCAAAATACAAAGTAATATCTGTCCCAAAAGGAAATAATTCATTTTGTTCTTTTTCAAGTTATGGATAGCAAGCTTTTTTGATTTCATTGAATACCCCCACACGGCTCCGGCTTCGCCGTAACCACCAGCAGTTCACTGCGGTTAAAGATACGTATATGAAATGTGTGTGTTCCCATTCCCCGGCTGACAAGCGCCGTCCGGGTTCCCTCGTCAAAACGTCCGAAACTATACTTGGGTAACAGTTCGAACTGCGGTGAGACTACACTTCCGATTCCCGGAATGCACACAAGCCCTCCGTGGTAATGTCCGGACAGGCAAAGGTCAGCTCCCCACGCAAAATATTCCGGAATATATTTTGGCGTATGTGCCAGCAGGATCTGGTAGCGGGATGCATCCGGTTCCCCCAGACAGCGGGACAATTCATCGGGAGCCAGTGGCGTTTCAACACCTTTTTTATAGTAAGATAACGGCAGTTCCAGACCGATCATTACAAGCTCGTCCGCTCCTGCCTTTACGATCTCACGCTCATTGTTCAGGATATGCACGCCCAGTTCTGCCATGCGTTTCTTCAGCTGTTGATACGGGACATAATTTGCATGCTCCGGATCTTCCAGCCGGCTTTCATGATTTCCGTTGGAAAAATAGACCGGCGCGATTGCTGTCAGCTGTTTTATCAGCTCCTCAGCCACGAAAAAGCGCTCCGGTTTTGTATGCACGATCAAGTCCCCCGGGATAAGGATCGCTTCGGGTGTTTCCTCTCGAATCGCCTGAAGCAGCCGTTCATTGTGTCTGCCGTAACGCCATAAATGCAGATCTGCCAGAACGACCCATTTGTGAACTTCCTTTAGTTTATCCGAGCAGACCTGATAGCCTGTCCGGTTAAAGTGTCTGAGCTCCTGTGCCTGCCAGATCACATAGAGGACCAGAAGGCAAAAAAGGATTCCGATCATCTTAAAAATAAGCGTCACCGCCTCTCCCTAAAATTCTGTAACTACTCCCTTCCTCCCGGGTATAATCTTTCATAAATCCGCATCATGCCTCGTAAACTATTACAAAGCCCGGAAGGATCTATTTTATGCATTTCAATAAAAATTTCAAAAAGAAATTTCAAAAAAGTTTTCTTTCGTTACTGCTCGTATCTGTACTTACTCTCTGCCCTGTACTTTCGGTATCAGCAGATGATTCCACAGCTGCTCTCGATCCGGCCGCAAAGTCCGCACTGATCATGGAAGCAAAGACCGGAACCGTTATCTTTGAAAAAAATGCAGACGAGCGGCTACGTCCTGCCAGTGTCACGAAGATCATGACGCTTCTGCTCATTTTTGAAGGTCTGGAAAAAAAGCAATACACGTTGGATGATATCGTTACTGTCTCAGAACACGCCGCAGGTATGGGCGGTTCACAGGTCTATCTGGAGCCGGGTGAAACGCAGACTGTAAATGATATGATCAAATGCATCAGCATCGCCAGTGCCAATGATGCCAGCGTTGCCATGGCAGAATTTGTCGCCGGCTCCGAGCCGGCCTTTGTAGATCAGATGAATGCAAAAGCCAAGGAGCTGGGCATGAACAATACGACCTTTGTCAACTGCTGCGGTCTGGAAGCCGAGGGACATCTGACAACTGCCAGGGACATCGCACTCATGTCCCGGGAGCTGATCACCAAATACCCCCAGATCCACGATTACTGCACAGTCTGGCAGGATACGATCACCCATGAAACACGCCGCGGATTCTCCGAATTCGGACTGACAAACACAAACAAATTTTTGAAGCAGTACACGTATGCAAATGGATTGAAAACCGGTTATACATCCCTGGCTAAATACTGTATCAGTGCAACGGCCGCGAAGGATTCACTACAGCTGATCACCGTGCTCATGGCAGAGCCCGACATCAAATCCCGTGTCCAAGATCTGCAAAGCTGTATGGATTACGGCTTCTCCAGATGTAAGCTCTACGAGGATAAAAACGAAGATGCTCTGACACCGATCCCGGTCAAGCACGGAAAAACAGAGACACTCCCCATCGTCTACGACGGTGCCATGGAATATCTGGACACGGACGGAAGAGATCTTTCCGCAGTGGAAAAGACACTCTCCCTTCCGGATTCGATCGAGGCACCCATTAACGAAGGTGACATCGTTGGTGAAGCAGCATATACACTGAACGGTACACTGCTGGGCTCAGTGTCCATCCGCGCAGCCGAGACCGTCGAAAAGGCAGATTATAAATTTTATTTTATAAAAGCCGCGCGCGCATGTTTCCTATAGCAGCGGCGCGATGAGTCTCAGGAATGCATGCAACATACGCATACCAAAGGGATGCTTCCGCTGACAGTCGGAAAGCTGGACCTCTCTGGATACCGCAAATGTCTCGATCATATCTGTATGCACCTGCGCAACCACAGGTGACTGATACAGAAAAACACCGCATTCAAAATGCAGATAGAGACTGCGGTAATCCAGATTGACGCTGCCGACTGTCGCATATTCGTCATCACAGACAAAACACTTTGCGTGCAAAAAGCCCGGCGTATATTCGTAAATCCGGACACCGTTTTCCAACAGCCTTGCATAATGTGACCGCGTGAGGAAAAACACCAGCTTTTTATCCGGGATACCGGGTGTCACAATACGCACATCCACACCGCTCTTCGCCGCATTGCACAGTGCCACGGTCATCTCCTGGTCAAGGATCAGATATGGTGTGAAGATATAGACATACCTTGTGGCACGATTGATCATGTTCAAATAGATATTTTCGCCCACATTCTCGTTATCCAGAGGCGTGTCATCGTAAGGCTGCACATATCCCTGGGTAGGGATCTGTTCGGCAAAGGAGGCATCCGGAAGATATGCTTCGCAATCGGATTCGCTGCCAACAATATAGTCCCACATTTCCAGAAACATAGCCGTAAAGCTCCAGGCTGCTTTTCCCTCCAGACGAATGCCGGTATCCTTCCAGTAGCCGAACCGGTCTATTTTATTGATGTACTCATCTGCGATATTTACACCACCGGTGTAACTGACCTTTCCGTCCACGGTCAGGATCTTTCGGTGATCCCTGTTGTTCATAATGATCGCCAGTACCGGACGTGCAGGATTGAAAGCCGCACACTTGATGCCCTTTTCCTGCAGCTTACGGTAAAAATGCGGCGGCATTTTGTTGATGCAGCCCACATCATCATAGATCAGCCGGACATCCACACCCTCCGCCACTTTTTTCACCAGTTCATCCACAAGGGTATCATACATCTCACCGGTATCCAGAATAAAATATTCCAGAAAAATGTATTTTTCCGCACGCCGGATATCTGCAAGCATTGCCCCAAACAGTTCCTCTCCGCATTTGTAATAGCAGCTGGATGTATGTCCGCAGATGGGATCATGGGATGCATGCCAGATATAGTCAGACTGCATTGCCGCCTGCGGATGCCCGGCACGCAAGTATTCCGTGATCTGCGTATCCTCCGTCAGATACGGTTCAATCTTGGCATTTACGGCATCCATCCGTTTTCTTGTACCACGGGTCAATCCGGGACGCCCGAAGATCAGATAAACCGGTACACCTACGATCGGCACCATCATGATAAAAAACACCCACGACAGCTTAAAAGAAGGATTGGTCCACCGTGTGATCACTGAGAATGCCAGACCGATCGCGATCACATTTATGATGGCCGAAACAAAGCTGTAGCGCACGCTGAAATCAGCTAAAAACAACACGATCCATGCAATCTGCAACAGGATCATCACTCCTATGATAAATAATCGACTTGTCATCATTTTAAATATTCGTTTCATCGCGTGTATTCCTCTCTGCTTCCATGATTCGCAGTGCATACCACTCGAAAAATTTTGGCACTGCTCATTGCTTATATCATATCACATGAGCGCAGCAAAATCAAAATTTCCCCATCCCGGTTTTCCTTTCTTCCTCTGCAGCTTACTATACAGGAAAAGCTTCAGATCCGAAGGTGCAAAATCAGGATAAATCTCGCCTAAAACGGCAAGCCCTCCGGTCACTACCGCAGTCGCCATAGACGTTCCACTCTTGCAGACATAGCCGCCATGACTGCCACAGCTGATAATGTGCGTACCGGGTGCAAGGATCTCCGGTTTTGCAACACAGATTTCCGTCGGACCTCTTCCACTGTATCCCAGATGCATGCTTCCTTTCAGCAATACACGGTCATCGTCATCCAGACTGCCAACCGTGATCAATTCCGGGATCGTCCCGGGCACTGTCACCGAGGAATCTCCCGGACCATTGTTGCCCGATGCCACCACCACGCAGATTCCTTTTTCCCAGAGCGTCTGGATCGCTGTGATCAGAGACTGCTGTTCTTCGCGTTTCGTCTGGGGCATCATGCCAATAGAAATATTTAAAAAGCGGATGTTGTAACGGACCCGGTTATTCAAGATCCAGTCTACTGCCCGCACGACAGCTTCAATGTTGCCATTTCCCATCGTATCCAGTACCTTCAGGACAATATAATGACATTCCGGGGCGATCCCCGTATATTTGCCGTTGCTGAGTACGCCGCTTCCGCCGATGATACCGGCAAGATGTGTGCCGTGACCGTTATCATCATAAATACCGTTGCGCCCGTTTACAAAATCTTTAAAGCAAAGCACACGGTTTCTGAAATCGGGGTGCATTGTGATGCCGGTATCAAGAATTGCCACGGTAGAACCGCTGCCAAAATAACCTTCACCATGGGGAAGCTCTGTATGAATCATTTTTCGTACACGTTCCATAAGAAATCCTTTACATAATAAATCAGCTACAAAAATAAAATAGTTGTTGATCTATCATATGCAGGACAAACAGGAAAGTGTTCTGTGCTTTCCGCTAAAACGTAAAAAAAGAGGAATCAGTCTTGCAACCAATTCCTCCTCTGTGACGCTCTGTATCCCATGGCATTCTAAACATTGCCACGGCTTTCATACATATTATTTTTCTGACTCTGCAACATCTTTCATAGAAAAACTCATACGGCCCATCTTGTCCTTGCCCATGCACTTCACGGTTACCTTATCGCCAAGTGTCAGCACATCTTCTACACGGTTAATGCGCTCCTTTGCGATCTTGGAAATATGAACCATTCCCTCTTTGCCGGGGGCAAACTCAACGAAAGCTCCAAACTCCTTAATGCTGACTACAACACCCTTGAAGATCTGTCCTTCTTCAAAGTCAGTGGTGATGATCTTGATCATCTCAACTGCCTTATCCATCATGGCTGCATCAGTTCCGCATACGGAAACAGCGCCGTCATCCGTGATATCGATCTTCACGCCGGTACGATCAATGATCTCGTTGATCGTCTTTCCGCGCTGGCCAACCACATCTCCGATCTTCTGAGGATCGATCTGGATCTGGATGATCTTCGGTGCGTAAGGTCCGACCTCTTTACGAGGCTCTGCGATCGCCTTGGACATACAGTTATCCATAATGAAGAAGCGCGCCTCGCGGCATCTTGCGATCGCTCCCTCCACGATCGGACGTGTCAGGCCATGGATCTTGATATCCATCTGGATGGCTGTAATACCGTCTTTGGTTCCGGTCACCTTGAAATCCATATCTCCGAAGAAATCTTCAAGACCCTGGATATCGGTCAACAATACAAAATCATCATCGGTATCTCCGGTTACCAGACCACAGGAAATACCTGCAACCATCTTCTTGATCGGCACACCGGCAGCCATCAGTGACATGCAGGATGCACAGGTAGAAGCCATGGAAGTAGATCCGTTGGACTCAAAGGTCTCGGATACGGCACGGATCGCATAAGGGAACTCCTCCTCGGAAGGAAGTACCGGGATCAGTGCGCGCTCAGCCAGCGCACCATGTCCGATCTCACGGCGTCCCGGTCCGCGGGATACCTTTGTCTCACCGACAGAATATGCAGGGAAATTATACTGATGCATATAGCGCTTGGTGGTCACATTTGCATCCAGACCATCTACCTTCTGTACCTCTGAAAGGGGAGCCAGTGTAACGATATCACAGATCTGCGTCTGTCCACGGGTGAACATTGCAGAACCGTGAACACGCGGAATGATGTCTACCTCCGCAGCCAGCGGACGGATCTGATCCAGTGCACGTCCGTCGGGACGCTTGTGATCCTTTAAGATCATCTTTCGGACGGTCTTCTTCTGATACTGATAGATCGCATCGGGAAGCAGTGCCAGCCACTCTTCGTTTTCTGAAAAAGCAGCCTCTAACTTCTCGGTGATCTGACGGATATTCTCCTCACGAACCTGCTTCACATCTGTGAATACAGCTTCCTCCATCTCAGCGGGAGGAACAATTTTCTTGATCTCCTCAAAAAGCTCCTCAGGGATCGCACAGCTCGTATAAGAATGCTTCGGCTTTCCTACCTCGGCTACGATCTTATTGATGAACTCAATGATCGTCTGGTTGATGTCATGCGCCTTATAGATCGCCTCGATCATCTTATCCTCAGGGATCTCGTTGGCTCCGGCCTCGATCATGATGACCTTCTCAGCGGTAGAAGCAACGGTCAGCTTCAGGTCACCCTTGTCCCACTGCTCCTGTGACGGATTTACGATCAACTCACCGTCCACCATACCCATCTGGGTCATTGCACAGGGACCGTCAAAAGGAATATCTGAAATACAGGTTGCGATCGCTGCACCTAACATCGCCACGATCTCCGGTCTGCACTCGGGATCAACGCTCATGACCATGTTGTTTAAGGTCACGTCGTTGCGGTAATCCTTCGGGAACAACGGACGCATCGGACGGTCGATGACACGTGAAGTCAGGACTGCATTCTCAGATGCCTTTCCCTCTCTCTTGTTGAAACCGCCGGGAATCTTGCCCACTGCGTACATCTTCTCCTCAAACTCTACACTCAGAGGGAAAAAGTCGATGCCATCGCGGGGCTTCTCAGATGCGGTTGCGGTAGATAATACGGTCGTATCGCCATATTTCATCAGTGCCGCACCATTTGCCTGTGCAGCAACTCTGCCGATATCTACAGTCAGTGTCTTGCCGCCAAGCTCAATCGAATAACTCTTGTACATTTGTCTTCTCCTTTTCAGTTTTGATTGTTGAAGGCAGATGTCCCGAAACTACTGAAAAAAACACAAGGGGTTTATATTTTTTTCAGTGGTCTCGGAATCTTCATCTGCCATGTGTGAAAGTAACAACTTAAAATAGAGCGGAGGATCTCCGCCCTATTTTGAAAGTCTTATTTTCTTAAGCCTAAACGCTCAATGAGAGAACGATAACGCTCGATATCCTTCTCCTTTAAGTAAGCCAGTAAACGACGTCTCTGACCTACCATCTTTAACAGACCTCTGCGTGAGTGATGATCTTTTGCGTGTACTTTTAAGTGCTCATTCAGCTCGTTGATACGAGTGGTCAGTAACGCGATCTGAACCTCAGGTGAACCGGTATCGGTAGGGGTCTTGCCATACTCAGCAATGATTGCTGACTTCTGGTCTTTTGCTAACATATTTGTTTCCTCCTTGAAATTTAATCGCCGGATATTCAGTAAGCGGTCGGAGTGTCCGGCAAACCGAATATGTGGCTGTTTACTCATACCTAAACACTATAACATAACAAATATGCAAATGCAACGTTTTTTTCTATCATTCCGGATATTCATTATGCAGGAGCTTATGCTCCTTGCCCTTCAGAATTCCGTCATAGAGTGATTTGACAAACGGATTCTCGTTGGACAGCTTGATCTGTGCCGCTTTGTCAATGTCATACATTCCCTCAAACCTTGCTTTCTTTGTACGTGGTCCGATGGGTGTCGGCTGACCACCACCGGTGATACATCCGCGTTTGCAGGCCATGACTTCCACAAAATCATAAGATACTTCACCGGATTTCATTTTGTTCAGCACTTCATCCGCACATTTCAGTCCGTTCGCTCAAAGGAAAAATTCTCATAAAATGTAGCTACCCCATAAGCCTTTGCCTCAGTGATGCCGATCTTATCAGCTACATACGACAAAAGCTCCGGCGGTAAGTAACGGTATTCACTCTGAATATCCTGAATGATTGGGATCAAAGCAGACGGTTTTGCACCGTGTTCTTCGATGATGGCATCTGCTTTCTCATAATAGCTTTGCTCTACCATAGACCTTTTCTCCTTATTTTATTTATGGCGGCGCTGTGCGTCCCCCATGTTGACATAGCGCGATACCTCTATATTTATACCTTCTTAACAAATATTTTCAAAAAAAGCCAGCTATTTTGTTTATTATTACAATTTATACACAAAAAACAAGCAGCCCTAAAAGGCTGCCTGTCTGTATTCATTCTAAATTATAAATAGCTTACCACACAGATGGGTGTCCGGTAGTATGCGTTTGATATCTTGATGCCATCACGATGATTGCTGGCGTGTACCACCTGACCACCACCGATATAGATTGCAACGTGATTGATGCTGCCGCCGCTTCCGTAAAAGAACAGATCGCCCGGCTGTGCCTCGCTGGCACTGATGCGTCTGCCGTAGCTCGGTTGCGCACGTGAGGAGTGCGGCAGATATACACCGTACTTTGCGTAAACCTGCATCGTGAAGCCGGAGCAGTCAACACCGTGTGTAAGGCTTGTACCACCCCAGACATAAGGATTGCCCACAAACTGCAGTGCATACTGTACCAGGTCTACACGGACATTGGAAACACCCTGTCCGTACTTGACCTCTGAGATCGTCATTGCCTTGGGAAGCTTCTGTGAAATATCCACATAATCGCCGCTGACATAGCCTTCTTCGTCATCGATCTCAACCTTGTACCATGCGCCGTCATCAACGGTCTTTAATACAGTCAACTCCTCCTCGATGGGGACCATGGTGAGGATCGTACAGTCGGTGTTCGGCTCTTCACGTACAAACAGTGTTGTTGTCGTGACAGTGGCTACCTCTTTGATATATTTTTCCGCTTTTTTCTTAGCTTTTTCTCCTGTCAACAGATAATCGGCAGATACGTAACCTTCGACCTTACCGGACTTTACATGATACCAGCCATCTTCCTTACCGTAAACCTCACATCCGGCCCCGGCAGGCATCTTGCCGACCAACTCAGAATCCTCATCCGGTTTCTCTCTGACATTCAGATAATTATCAACATTGGCTAATCCGAGATTCGTATAGCCGCAAAACTTTTCTTCTTTTTCTTCTGTATCTTTTTCTTTTGCATCTTTTTCTTCTGTCTTCTCTTTCGCTTTTGTCTCTTGCACATCAGCTTCCAACGCGGCTGCTTTCGTCAATACGATATCGCTGCTTGCGATCACCAGCCCTTCTGACTGACTGAGACAGTTTGAAATGATTGATGACATTCCTGCGGTTATAGATGCAGATGCACTCTCCGGTATAGCGAATACTGTCACTGCTCCGATCGCAGCTGCCAGAACAAATTTCATATTCCGAAGTTTCATAGATACCTCCTGATTGGTAAACAAACAATCCTGTAATCTGTGTGACACGAAATAACAGTAGATGATAGCATCTACTGTTATATTTAAAAAACATTATAGCAACATTTTCCTAACATGTCAACCAATTCGTAACATTTCTGTAATATTTATCGTTTTGCAAATCCTGCTCTGTTTACACCGCATCCGAATTTGTCAACGCAAATGCGATATTAGTTGCATGATCCGCCACACGCTCCAGACCCGTGACGAGATCGGTGAAGATCAGACCGGACTCCGGAGAACATTTGCCTTTCGCCATACGACGGATATGTGAATTCTGCAGATCGATCTCCATCTGATCCACTTCTTCCTCAATCGCACGGATCTCCCGCATATGTGAGCGGTCTTCATTCTCGAACATCTCAAGTGCACATGCAAGTATCCGCATATCTTTTTCGAACATATCCTGAATCTCTTTTGTTGCTTTTTTGGAAAATGTATTGTTTTCTTCCTTCATGCGCACTGCCGCATCCGCAATGTTTTCCGCATGATCTCCGATACGCTCAATGTCATTTACCACATGGAACAATCCACCGATCTTCAGGCTGTCGGAAACAGGTAACTGCCGCTGATTGACATCCACCAGATAATCAGTGATCTCATGACTAAGATAGTCGATATATTTTTCCGTTGCATAGACCTGATCGATCTTTGACTGGTCTCCATCGAAGAAGCCCTCCATAGCCAGCTGCAGATTCTGTTCTGCTTTTCTGCCCATGCGGGAAATCTCCCGCATGGCCTCCACGATCGCTGCAGTCGGCGAGAATACTGTGTTCTTGCTGATATACTGCAGAGAAAAACCCTCTTGCTTGACATCCTCGCCGGGCACAAGACGATTCACCAGCTTAATAAACTGCGTTGAGAGCGGCAGGAAGATCAGCGTCTGGAACACCTTGTAGATAGTGTCCGTATTCGCTACGCTTCGTTTGATATCATCACCGGAAATTGCCTGGATAAATGCGGTAAACGGCTCCATGGCAAAGATGAGGATCACGGAAATGATGATCATACCAAACACATTAAAAAGCACATGGATCAGCGCTGCACGCTTGGCTTCCTTCTTGGCGTCCATAGCCGCCATGACTGCCGGTGTACAGGAGCCGATATTACAGCCAAGAATAAAGTAAAAGCAGATTGGAAGAGACACCAGACCCTGACCTGCCATCAACAGTAAAATACTGACAGTTACGGACGAACTCTGCACGATCACTGTAATGATCAGACCAACCAGGATCGCAAGCACCGGATTTGTCAGCTGCGCCAACGTATTGATGACAGCAGGATAATCATTTAACTGGCTCATGGAGCTGGACATCATACTGATACCCATAAACAGAGCGCCAAAACCGATCACAATCTCACCAATCTTTTTAAAAATAGGCTTTTTCATGAACAAAAACATGACAACACCCACAAACAGGATCACCGGAGCAACTGCTGTGAGGTTAAATGATACAAGCTGTGCGGTAATGGTTGTACCGATATTGGCACCAAAAATGATACCCACTGCCTGCGTCAGTTCCATCAATCCAGCATTTACAAATGTGACTACCATAACGGTCGTTGCACCGGAAGACTGTATGATCGCAGTAAACAGTGCACCAAACAGTACAGCGATATACTTGTTTTTCGAGATTGCGGTCAGAACCGAGCGGAGCTTTGCTCCTGCTGCTTTCTGTAATCCCTGGCTCATAAAATTCATACCAAACAGGAACAGTCCGAGACCGCCCATAAGCGTTAAAATCAAACTCATATGTACTCCTTTTTTCCTCAGTAGCTTTTACACAATGGCGAACATCCCATTATTTTCCAAAATAATGCTCACTGAATACTATATCCTTTTTAATCTGTGCTTGCAAGTCCGAAATCGAATCAAACTTGATCTCCG
The DNA here is from genome assembly GCA_945828315.1 of uncultured bacterium. Taxonomy (GTDB): domain Bacteria; phylum Bacillota; class Clostridia; order Lachnospirales; family Lachnospiraceae; genus W0P33-017. The sequence goes on from CALZQA010000052.1 coordinate 11,922, forward strand.
GTCTTTCATAAACGTGAAAGAATATACGCACCGGCTCCCGGTAAATGTCCTTATTAAAATTCAGAATATGCATTTCAACACCAACCGGATTGCAGTCGCCTTCCTTTGGCTTGATCGTCGGTTTTCTGCCAACATTTGCAATTCCAAAGCATCGTTCTCCATGAATATCAATAGAAGCAGCATAAACGCCGAAAGGCGGCAGAAGCTTCACCGGCTCCGCCTCGATATTGGCAGTCGGAATGCCGATCGTCCGACCGATCTGATTGCCAGTCTCCACAATGCCGTCAATCGAATAGGGATGTCCCAGCATCTGTGCTGCGATCTCCATATTCCCTTTTTTGATCTCTTCACGAATATAGGTACTGCTGATATCACGTCCCTCAAATTTCAGTTTCTTCACTACTTTCAGCTCATAGCCGTAGCGTCCGGCAAGCTGTGCCAGAAGATGATGGTCTCCTCTTCTGTTATGCCCAAAGCGGCAGTCCTCACCAACAACGATACGTTTTACATTCAGATTTGTGACGATCCAGTCCACAAAGTTTTCCGGCTCCATACACATAACTTCAGGTGTGAAGGGACACAGTACAAGATAGTCGATTCCCCGCTCTGCAAAAATCGCCTGCTTCTCACCGTTTGTAGACAAGAGCTGTAATCTTTCTCCCTCTGTCAGTTTCTTCGGCGGAATATCAAAGGTAAAGACCACGGACTTCAGTCCATTGTCCTGTTTTTCCAGCAGATGTGAGAGCAGTTCCTCATGCCCTCTGTGTAATCCGTCAAATTTGCCGATAGTAAGTGCCGTCGGCTCATTAATATGAAATTGTTCGATTGTTTCCAGACAAATCATGATCTATTCCTTAGTTACATAAACATTTTGATACTTTTCATATCCCGGCGTTCTTCATCCCAGCCGTAAATACCATAAAATTTTTCCGATGCATCATACACACGGAATTTTTGCATTTTTTCTGTCGTCTCCTGCTCCGAAAGCTGCACCGCAGCCCGGTCGGAATCCACAAGATCAGAAATCTCCAGACGATTGCCATTCTGCAGTTTCTTTCGGGCCATCTCTGCTACATGCAACGCAGGATATTCCGAAAACACCCCGTCAACAGGCAGAAAAATCTCATCCAGCGTGCCATTGTCACGATGCTCCTCGACTTCTGCAATCGTCAGTGCCTGTCCGATATGAAAACAACTCACCCGCGTGCGCACAAGGCTTTTCATCAGTCCACCTACACCGAGCATTTCTCCGATATCATCACACAATGTACGAATATAAGTACCTTTCGAGCAATGGACACGCATCGTTACAAACGGAAGATCTACCTGTACGATATCAATGTCATAGATGTGTACAAGGCGTGCTTTCCGCTCCACTTCAATACCCTCTCTCGCCAGATCACACAGCTTTTTTCCGCCAATCTTGAGCGCTGAGTACATCGGCGGAATCTGCTCGTAATCACCGACAAATCCCATAATTACCTCGCGCACACGGTCTTCCGTGAGCGTACACAACAGATCACTGCGATCACGCAGAATCTGCCCGGTCGCATCCTGTGTATCGGATGTGAGTCCAAGCTGCAAAACTGCCTCGTATTCCTTATCCTTATCGGTCAGAAGTGCGCACACCTTTGTCGCATTTCCGACGCAGACCGGAAGAACCCCCCTTGCATCCGGATCCAGCGTACCGGTATGACCGATCTTTTTTTCATGCAGGATCCCCCGCAGCTTTGCCACTACATCAAAGGAGGTATATCCGGCCTCCTTATAAATATTTAAAATACCATTCATAACTGTTTGATTCCCTTACAGTTGTTCCTTAATGTCTTTTAAAAGCGTCTGCAGGATCACTTCCGGATCACCGGTCATTGTGGCGCCTGCCGCACGGACGTGTCCGCCGCCCCCGTGTTTCACACAGATCGCCGCCACATCCACTGCTCCATTTGTGCGCATAGACACCTTGTAGGATCCGTCCGCATTTTCATAAATGAGCACCGCCACGTCCACACCCTTCGTGCTGCGAAGCTGTGCCACAATGCCCTCCAGATGCTTCGGCAGTGCATGACATTCCGCCATATCCTGTGCCGTGATGATGCAGGCGATACAGCGGTCATCCAGATATCTCTGCGCCTTTAAAAGCGCCGTTCCCAGGATCCGGTTCTGCTCAAAGGTCTTTTCAAAAAAGGTCTTGTCCACAATATCCGGATAGTTGATCCCTTTGTCCATCAGCTTTCCTGCAATGTTCATCGTCTTTGACGACGTACAGGAATACTGGAACACACCGGTATCATGGATGATGCCCACATACAGACACTCTGCAATCTCTTTCGTGATCTTTGTCTCATCCAAAAGCTCATAGATCAGTTCAGATGTTGAACTCGCATCCGGGCGGATATAATTCAGATCCGCAAAACTCTGATTGCTGATATGATGATCAATGCAGACCGTCTTTTTTGCGCTCTCAAAATATCGGAACGCACCCCCCAGTCTGCCGCCGTCACCGCAGTCCAGTGAAAAGAACAGATCATACTGTACATCCCCGGAAAAATCACTGACGATCTCACCCGAACGCTGTAAAAATTTAAAGAGATTCGGGATCGGCTCCAGATACAGTGTCACACTGATCTTGGGATAATTATTTTTTATATAATTATAAAGTGCCAGCGTGGAGCCGGTACAATCTCCGTCCGGCTTAATATGTCCGGCAATTGCCACAGACTCCACAGCTTCCAATAATTCATCCGCCTGAAACGGAACTCCTGACTCATTTTTCCGCGTCAGATTCATTTTCTCGATTTTCTCCATGATTTACCTCATCAATGAGTTTTGACATCCTGACACCATAAGCAATTGACTGGTCCATGATGAATTTTACCTCCGGTGTATTGCGCAAATTGATATTCTTCGCCAGCGTACGCCGGATGTATCCTTCCGCACTGCGCAGACCTGCCAGCGTATTTTTCTGTGCTTCCTCATCACCCAGCACACTGATATATGCCTTGCAGGTCTTCAGATCCGGTGCCACCTCCACCGCCACGACACTTGTCATGGGGTGGATGCGGGGGTCCTTGATCTCGCCGCGTATGATGTTCGAGAGTTCACGATGCACTTCCTCGTTGATCCTCGTGTTTTTAATGCTGTTTTTTCTCATATTAACGTGGTACCTCCACCATCTTGTATGCTTCGATAATATCCAGTTCCTGAATATCGTTAAAGCCATCCAGTACAAGACCGCACTCATAGCCCGTCTTTACTTCCTTAACATCATCCTTGAAACGCTTCAGTGAAGCAAGGTCACCCTCAAAGATCTGCTCTCCTTCGCGCTTTACGCGCACTTTACAGCCGCGCTCAAACACACCGTCCAGCACATAGGAACCGGCGATATTTCCCACACCGGAAGCCTTGAAGATCTGACGCACCTCCGCATGACCGATGATCTTTTCCTCGAAGATCGGGTCTAACATACCCTTCATTGCCGCCTCAACATCCTCAATTGCATTGTAGATGACCTTGTACAGGCGCACATCAACGCCCTCACGCTCTGCAGTTGATTTTGCCATCGGATCGGGTCTGACATTAAATCCAATGATGATGGCGTTGGAAGCGGAAGCCAGAATAACATCGGACTCATTGATCGCACCGACACCACCATGGATCACCTTGACTACAACCTCATCATTAGACAATTTCACGAGTGACTGCTTCACAGCCTCCACGGAACCCTGTACATCTGCTTTTACGATAATATTCAATTCCTTCACATTTCCGGACTGAATCTGTGAAAACAGATCGTCCAGAGACATTTTTGCTTTTGTCTCCTCGATGAGCTTGTTCTTGCTCTCGGAAATATAAGTGTCCGCGAATGCCTTTGCCTCTTTTTCGGACTCCATTGCGACAAAGGTCTCACCTGCATCCGGTACATTGTTGAGGCCCAGGATCTCAACCGGAGTGGAAGGACCTGCCTCTTTGACACGTCTGCCGTTGTCATCGATCATCGCACGCACTTTACCATAGCTGCTTCCGCAGGCGATGGGCTGACCCACCTTTAGCGTACCCTTCTGTACCAATACGGTTGCAACTGCACCACGCCCCTTGTCAAGCTGTGCCTCGATGACCAGACCTCTTGCATTTCGCTTCGGATTTGCCTTCAGCTCCATCACCTCAGCTGTAAGAAGGATCATATCCAGCAGGTTGTCAATACCCTCTTTCGTATGTGCGGAAACCGGACAAAAGATCGTGCTACCACCCCAATCCTCGGGGATCAGGTCATACTCGGACAACTCCTGCTTCACTTTATCAATATTGGCTGCGGGCTTATCAATCTTGTTGACTGCCACAATGATCTCAACACCGGCTGCTTTCGCATGATTGATCGCCTCAACGGTCTGAGGCATCACGCCATCGTCCGCAGCAACGACCAGAATTGCAATATCGGTGGAATTTGCACCACGCATACGCATCGCTGTAAACGCCTCATGTCCCGGTGTGTCCAGGAAGGTGATCTTCTGACCGTTTGCGGTAACAATATATGCACCGATGGCCTGCGTGATTCCGCCGGCCTCCTTGTCGGTCACCTTTGTGTGGCGGATTGCATCCAAAAGGGATGTTTTACCGTGATCAACGTGTCCCATAACACAGACAACAGGCGGACGGGGAACCATCTTTTCGCTGTCCTCCTCATCTTCCTTCAGAAGCTCTGCGATCACATCTACTTTCTCCTCCGGCTCAGCGATAAAGTTGAATTCCAGTGCGATCTCCTCTGCTTCTTCATAGCTGATGTCGTTATTTACTGTCACCATCTGTCCCTTTAAGAACAGCTTTTTGATGAGCACAGATGCCTGAACCTTCATGCGGTCTGCAAGCTCCTTGATAGTCATGTGCTCAGGCAGCGTGATCTGCTTGATGGTATCGTCATCTTTAGCCGCAGGCTGCTGAGGAACCGCGTTACGCTTCTTATGTCCTGTCTGCTTCTCCAGATTGACAAAACGCTCCTGCTTTTTGCTTCCCAACTTATCGTAATCTCTGTTGTTATTGTTATTATTATTGTTGTTGTTTTTCTTGCGATTGTTATCGCGGCTCTCTTTCGCACGAACCTCATCGGGAACAGCTTTTGCAGAGTCCTTATTAAATTTGTTTAATTCGCGGTCAAATCTCTGCCCGCCAGATTCCTTCTGGCGATTGCCACTGAATCGATTGTTACTTCTATCACCTTGATTATAACCGGAACCGCTGCGATTATTCTGGTTATCTTTGCGATCCCTCCGATCATTTCTTTCAGATCTTTCATTTGTCTTTTCAACGCCATCACCTCTGTTTGGACGATTGTCATTCGATCTTGCCGGCCGATTCTCTGCCGGACGTACCGGACGGTTCTCTGCCGGACGTTCTCCTGCCGGGCGTACCGGGCGTTCTCCCGCCGGACGGACCGGGCGTTCTCCTGCCGGACGGACCGGACGTTCTCCTGCCGGACGGACCGGACGTTCTCCCGCCGGACGTACCGGACGCTCTCCTGCTGGACGGACCGGGCGTTTCTGAGGCGGTTTGCGATCCTTCATATTCTTGCTGTTCTGCGGATTAAAGACAGCTGTAATGCTGGCCTTCTTTTTGGGACGCTCCGGCACCTTTTCTTCTTCAGCAGCTTTTTCCTCAGTCTTTGCCGGCGCAGGCTTGACTGCCGGTCTCTTAAAATCATTTTTTACCTTTGCGATCGCGCTGTCATCCAGCGTACTCATGTGACTTTTAACCTCAACATCATTGTCGGTCAAAAATTTCATCAGTGAAGCATTGTCGACGCCAATCTCCTTTGCAAGCTCATATACTCGTTTTGCCATAAACTAACTACCTCCGTGTTAAACTGCTTGTTTTACTCACAGTTTCAATTTTTGTTGTACTGCTTCTGCCAGCTTCTCGTCGGTCACAGCAAGCGATGAACGGTAATCCTTTCCGATGCATCCGCCCAGCGACTCCTTTGTACCGTAAACAACAAGCGGCACCCGATAAAAATCGGTCATGTCACGAAACTTTTTTGCAGTGTTTTCCGATGCATCCGCTGCAGTGACCACCAGAAATGCCTTTCCAGCTTTGACTGCATTTTCCGTAGCAAATTCACCGCTCACGACCTTTCCTGCCTTGGCGGCGATTCCAAGCATCGACAAACCTCTGTCCGGTTTCATTTTAATCGATTTATTTTGCATAGCTGGTCTTCATCTCCTCCTCCAGAGTCTCGTACACCTCTTTCGGAATCTGTACCTTGAAAGAGCGCTCCAGTCCTTTGGAACGGATTGCCTTCTGCAGACACTCTTCATTCGGACAGATATAGGCTCCCCGACCGTTTTTTCGTCCGGTCTTATCCAAGAGCAGTTCGCCCTCCTGTGTCCGAATAACACGGTACATCAACCGTTTCTCCTTCATCTGTCCACAGCCTATGCACTGTCTCATGGGAATCTTTTTATTTTTCGTCGGCGTACTCATCGGCATACTCACCTTCTGCATATTCACCATCAGCATACTCTTCCTCGGCATATTCACCATCCTCAGCGTATTCGCCATCAGCGTACTCACCGTCTTCTGTATACTCGCCGTCCTCGTAGTATTCGCCATCCTCGTAATACTCTTCGTCCTCGTAATATTCCTCATCCTCGTAATCGTTCTCATAATCCATGAAATCACCGGCCTCCCGTGCCTGTGTCTCAGATTTGATATCGATCTTGAATCCGGTCAGACGTGCTGCAAGACGGGCATTCTGTCCTTCCTTGCCGATAGCAAGTGACAGCTGGTAATCAGGGACAACTACCTTCGCACTCTTTTCCTCTGCATCCGCAATAACAGAAATGACCTTTGCGGGGCTTAATGCATTCTCGATCAGCATCGCAGGATTCTCATTCCAGTTGATGATATCGATCTTCTCTCCACGAAGCTCATTGACGATCGCATTGACTCTGGCACCGTTCATTCCGACGCAGGCTCCGACAGCATCTACATCCGGATCATTGGAATAAACAGCGATCTTTGTTCTGCTTCCCGCCTCGCGCGCAATACTCTTGATCTCCACAATGCCATCCTTCACCTCGGTCACCTCGGATTCAAACAGACGCTTTACCAGATCCGGATGTGTTCTGGATACAAGGATCTTCGGCCCCTTAGGTGTGGATTTCACCTCTAAAATATAGAGCTTGATACGCTCCGTCGGCTGGAATACCTCTCCGCGCACCTGCTCATTCTCGGTGAGGATCGCATCAACTTTTCCGAGATTGATGCTGACATTTCTTCCGATGTAACGCTGTACGATACCGGTCACGATATCCTTTTCCTTGCTGTAATACTCGCTGAATAAGACCTTGCGCTCCTCCTCACGGATTTTCTGCAGGATCACATTTTTTGCGTTTTGTGTGGCAATACGTCCAAACTCCTGAGACTTGATCTCAAAATTAACGGTATCACCGATCTCATATTTGGAATCGATCATCTTTGCCTTTGCAAGACTGACCTCCAGCACCGGATCAGTAACCTCCTCAACAACAGTCTTTGCCTGATAAACATGATATTCACAAGTTTCCGGGTCCATATCTACTGTCACATTATCAGACTTTCCGAAGTGGTTTTTGCAGGCTGTTACGAGTGAATTTTCAATCGCCTCGATCAGTGTATCCTTGCTGATGTTTTTCTCCTGTTCCAAAATAGTGAGTGCCTCTAATAATTCATTCTTCATTTTTCCTTTTTCCTCCTAAAAATCAAATGCCAGTCGAATCAAGGCAATATCTGCTCTGGCAAAAGTAAGTTCTGTTTCATCTTCATCCTCAATGACGATGTTATCTGCATCGAAGCGTTTCAGAATGCCTGTAAACTGCTTCTCATGGTTGATCGGACGGAAGGTTCGGATCTCTACCTCCTCACCGATACTCTTTTGCAGATGTTTATCCTTTTTTAAGGGTCGCCCGAGTCCCGGTGAGCTGACCTCGAACACATAGGAATCCGGAATATAATCCTTCTCATCCAGGATCGGGTTCATCTCTCTGGCAACTGTCTCACAGTCGTTCACCGCGATCCCGTCCGGCTTATCGATATACGCCCGCAGATAATTCGTGCTTCCTTCCTTAACATACTCCACGTCATACAGTTCAAATCCGTATTTTTCCAGGATCGGCAGGATCAGTCTCTCAGTCTGTGCTTCATAGTCCTGTCGTTTTGACATTGTTTCACCTTCCTTCTCTATTTCCAGTACCTTTACGGTCCCGATGCAAAAATTGTGGATACCAACAAATAAGAGTGGGTTTTTCAACCCACTCTCATATCTAGTACAATATTCAACTATAGTCAGTGTAGCACTTATAATCCGGAAATGCAAGGTATTTTCAAAATTCTTTTTACAAAACAAAAAGGACTTCCCTTTCGAGAAATCCTTTAGCAGTCCGTACGGGAATCGAACCCGTGTTTCCGCCGTGAGAGGGCGGCGTC
>CALZQA010000053.1 GCA_945828315.1 uncultured bacterium
CTACACACTGCATATCGTCGGCAGCGTCAGATGTGTATAAGAGACAGGGTTCTTTGTTGTCTGTTCTGTCTCATGGCTGATCTTTGCAACCTCGGTTGCCTGTTCCTTCAACTGTTTGATCAGATCTACACCCTGTTCAACTGTCGTCTTTGTCGCCTCGGAGAGGTCTGCCATCTGTCTGGTCTGCTCCTCCACCTGCTGCACATGATGCTGAATCTCCAGCGTCTGCGTGGTCTGCTGTTCGATCGCCTCTGCCGTCAGTCTGGTGCTGTCCGCGATCTCACTGACAGAATTGTGGCTGGAATCCATGCACTCGTTTAATGTATCGGAAACAGTCATTGCCTGCTGAAATTTCTCTGCCAGATCCTTTGAATGTCTGACTACTTCTGCTGCCACCTGCGCCTGCTGCGCCGCGCGCTCCTCGATCTCCTGTGTACTTTCATCCGCATGCTTCTGCTGCATAATGATGATAAACACAGAAGTCACTGCTGCCACGATCACAAGCAGCATCTCCACGATGACCACCTGATTACTCGTATGTCCTGGGAAACGGAACTGGAAGCTGATAAAAAAGATCAGATCCGCCAAAACTGCCAGAACCGCACTGAGCTTGATCACCTTCTGATCCTGAAAGATCATGATCATCACCGCGATTGGGAAAATATATGCAAAAACAAATGTTTCTCTGTATGTAAAAATGAATGCCAGATATGCAATGAAGGTAGACACTGACACGATATGCCGGTAAACCTCTGAGGTCCTGAATACCCGACAACTGACAAGATTCACGATGATCACTGCAGCCAGTACGATACACCGCACGATGATATTCACTCGCACCTGCTCAAAAAAAGTAAGTAACGAAATGAGCAGCATGCTCGCAACGATCACAACGCTCATCATTTTTGCCATTCGATTCTGGTCTGATAAATGCTTTTCTCTCAAGCTCATAGAAGTCCTCCCTGTAGTTATAACTTGCGTTCTTCCTTAATTTTTTCAGTTATCTTCTTTAAATATAGCATAATTATACAAAAAATCAACAAACACTTATAGAAATTCCCTCTTTTTTTGTGTATTTTTTTCAAAAGTCTTTCTAATAATTTTCAGATCAGATAAAATATGGTATTCTATCTATAAGAAAATGTGCCGTTTGGTTTTCAAATGATATGGTAAAGGAGTTCTGGTTATGCAACTGTCTGTCTTTTTTGCGCTGGTGGCTTATGCCTGCGCAACTACTTTCAGCCCCGGTCCCAACAACGTGCTGCTGTTATCCTCCACCGGACAATACGGCTTTAAAAAATGTCTGCCTCTCATGCGGGGGATCTGGACGGGGCTGATCACTGTCATGCTGATCTGCGGTTTCGGCTGTAAGCTGCTTGGCGATCTCATCCCTTCTATCGAGCGGTACGCGCGCTTTGTCGGCGCCGCCTACATTGTCTGGCTCGGCTACAAGACGCTGACCCGCCGCGGCGTGCAAAACCCGGCCGGCTCCGCTGAAGGGGCATCTGCCATGTCAGGCTCCGATGATCCAGTCAGCCAGCAGTCTTCCGCTTCACAGGCCTCCGAACATGAAAAAAAGCCGCTGGGCTTTGCCAACGGCTTTCTGTTACAGTTTTTAAATGTCAAGATACTCATGCTGGGCATTGCAGCCTACTGCAGCTTTGTGCTGCCCCATGGGACGACCATCCCCGCAACACTGATCTTTGCGGTCACGATGGCAGCCTGCGCCGCCACCGGAAACCTGATCTGGGCCACTGTCGGCAGTCTGCTGTTTCCGGTCTACAACAAGCATTATCGCCTGTTTAACGGGATCATGGCATTACTGCTGTTCTGGTGCGTCTACAAGATTTTATTCCAATGATGAAAATACGATATTTCTCATCTTGCGCGTATACAATGTCGTTCCTGTATTCATGCGCTGGTTCATGATGAGGAGCGTCAGCTCGTTCTCCGGATCGTTGACCATATAGGCGCCCAGCCAGCCGTCCCATCCGTACTCCCCCTTCGTTCCGAAGGAAACACATTTCTCCGGCTCCTGGAGCACGCGCATGAGATTTCCGTAATTATAACCGGGCAGGTTTTCCCAGTTCATACTGCTTCTCTGAGCGTCATCCAGCTTTCCGGTCGTCAGATACTCCCAGGTTTTCTCCGAGATCAGAGACTTTCCGTCCGGTGCCTTTCCACGCGCAGTCAGCATATCGGTAAACTTTGCCACATCGTCGATGGTGCTCACCAGCCCGGCACCACCGGACTCAAAAGCCGGTTTCCGCTCCATACGGGTGGGCACGCCCAGATGATCCGGCTCGCGCTCCGCAAGCATGCCTGTCTGTTCATCCCGGTCATAAACCTTCGCCAACCGCTGCTGCTTTTCCGGCGGCACATAAAATGCAGTGTCTTTCATTCCGAGCGGCTCAAAGATACGCGTCTGTAAAAACTCACCGAAGCGCATACCACTTGCTTTTTCCACAATGGCACCCAGCACATCCGCAGACAGACCGTAATTCCACCGTGTTCCCGGCTCAAACAGCAGCGGGATCTCCCCCAGCCGTTCTACGATCTCAGCTGTAGTCATCGCCGCATCCGTGTGCAGCCGCGCGATGATCTCATCCACCAGTGCCCCGGTCTGTACATCAGTCTCTCCCTCCGTTCCGGCCGGATAGGTCAGCCCGGATGTCATGTTCAAAAGATGCCGGATCTGCACCGGAGTCTGCACCGGGATCTTTTTTCCGTCACGAATATAAAACTGGTTTTGAAAACCCGGAAAAAATTCAGATACCGGAGTCAGCAGATCCAGTTTTCCCTCCTCCAGAAGCATCATTACTGCCACGGCTGTCATCGGTTTTGTCAATGAATAGAGACGGAAGATCGTATCACGCGTCAGCGGCTTTTGCTGCGCGATGTCACGATATCCATATTCATAATAACACAGCTCTCTGCCCTGCTGTAAGACCATACAGCTGGAGCCGGATACAAACTGTGCCTCCACCATCTCTGCAAGAATGTCCTGCAGGCGCTCCAGCTTTTTTTCGTTCAGTGTTCTCATGCGATGACCTCCATCATCCAGATATATGCCAGCTCCATCCAGCTCTCACAGGCCGGCTCGATCCCGTAACCGTCCGGTGCCTGCGTCAGCTCATTGGCAAGTCCCAGGCCATGTCCGCCTTTCATATACAGATGCAGTTCCACCGGCACACCTGCCTCTCTGCAGGCCATTGCAAGGAGCAGGGAATTTTCCGGCGGCACAGATACATCCTCGCCGCCATGCCATAAAAATACCGGCGGCATGTCTGCATTTACCTGCTTTTCGATCGACAGCTCCGCTCTGCTCTGTTCATCATCTGCTGCCTCTCCCATCAGGTTCCGGAAGGAGCCTTCATGCGCATATTTCCCAGAGTTTACGACCGGATAATTTAAGATCAATCCTGCCGTGCGCAGGTTGTTTTCCGATTCTGTTCCGATTCCAAGTGCTTCCTGCAGATACGGCTTGCGCCAGAAGGCACCGTAGCTGGCCACAAGATGTCCCCCGGCCGAAGATCCTTCCAAAAAGATCTGCTCCGGGTTCACGCCCCATTCTTCGCTCTTTTCATGCACCAGTGCCACCGCCGTGGCAAGCTGCAACAGTGCAGTCGGGAAGCGTTCCGGTGCAACCGAGTACCACAGCACCGCAGCATGCACGCCTCTGGCATTCCACTGCAGCGCGAACTGTTCTGCCTCGCGGTTGGATAGAAATTCATAACCGCCGCCCGGGCAGATGATCACAAGCGGTGACGGCTCTTTCCGCACATCCTCGTACTGCGACAACAGGTAGGTTGTCAGCTTCGCCTTCGCTTCTGTCCCTTCTGCTGTTATCGTTATTTCCTCATGTATCATGGCACATTCTCCTTTACCTGCTGCCGTAAGTTCCGCAGCCATCTCAACTGCACCTATTGTAGCACAGCCGCTTTGTGCAGCCAAGATTGCATATCGGTTTTGTTTCATTACCCGAAGGTATTTCACTTTGCACACCTCGTGCCAAAGAACATAATCAGATATTACAATCCCGTCTGATCAAGTTAAAACTTTAGCTGAGGACACGTGTGCAATATCAACCGGCGTCGTGCTGCATGCGCCGCATAAACGCCAGATCCTGCGCAGCTGTGACGGGGTTCATCTCCTCGCGCAGCACAGGCATATCCGGGCGCGTCTTCAGCCACTCTGTCAGCACGGAGTAATCCATGTCGCCCTCACCCAGCAGTTTGGGCACGTAATCGCCGTCTTTGTCCACCGTGAAATCCTTCAGGTGGATCGTCTCGATGAACTCTCCCAGCAGCTCAAAGCAGCGCTTCCAGTACACCGGCTGCACGATCTCTGCCGGACGCTCCAATACATTTGCCGGGTCAAAAATGATCTTCACATGGTCACTGTCCAGCTGGCGCAAAATATCACGCGCCGTCTCCGCATCCTCCAGCGGATGCCAGCCGACGGGCTCGATGGCCATCCACACATCCAGGCGCTCTGCCTCGTCGCGCAGCTCCTTTAAGCTATCCATCATACTGGGGAACCACTGATGCTTTTCCCATTTGGAGAGATGCGGATACGCGGTCTCGCTGCCCACCACTCGTGCTCCGATGATCTGATTGAACCGCAGACAGTTTTTGAAGGTCTGCACCGCCTGTGCGCGGATCTCCGCATCGGGATTGCCCAGATCCATATAGCATCCCAAGACCGCGATCTCGATCTCCTGCTTTGCAAACTCCTCGTGGATCTCCTCACAGAGCGTCTCCGTAATATCGCCGTAGCTCTCAATGCCGGTAAAGGCCTTTGGAATGGCAAGCTGGATCGCCTCATAACCTTCTTTTTTCAAAAGGGCAGCATAGTCAGCTACCCCATGCCGCCCGTAATCGTGTGCTCTCACTCCGATCTTCATAAAATTTTCGCGACGATCCGGAGCCTTTTCTCCTCCGGACCGTCGCAATCCTCCTTCTCACGTTTTATACATCTGCCATCTGCGTCTCAAAGGGCTGCAGCGTAAACTCTTTTTTGCCTGTCTCCGTCATCACGGATGTCGTCTGTACATGATCACTGTTATTGATCACAACCAGCTTTTTACTGTTGGGATAGTACGCACATTCCGTATCCGCGCAATCAGTCAGGTAGTTCTGCGCAAAAGACAGTCCCTTTGCATACATCAAAAGCTGCAACAGCATCCGCGTGTTTGCGTTATTGTATTGATAACCTGCAAGGTAGATACCTTTTCCCTGTCCGAAGGCGTGCACTGCTGCCGTGGGGATACCATCCTCTGCAGCAAACACCTTTGCCTCACCGTCTGTCAGGAAGATGCCTTCCTTTTTCGGAATGACCGTGCCTGCCGGAATGAGCTGCTCAGCCAGCGTCTCATCCACGTCAAACTGCCATCTTCCATGACATACCTTTGCACCGGTGTCCTCATCCACGCCAAGTACCTGTGACATGCGGAAATAATCTGCAAAACCTTCGGTGGCTGAGGGCTCACCGACACCGATCAGACAGCCGCCTTTGTATACCCACTCCTGCAATTTGGCTACCAGGGATGCGCTCTTCCATGCGCTTCCGCCGCTCCATGCCGTCCCTGCCTTTCCTACATTGATCACCACATCCACATCGGCAAGCGCACCGTTTTCCACATCCTCAAAACTAATAAACTTCACATTGACCGGAAGTCCGGCAAGCGACTCGTTGATGTGGATCAGGTCATGCATATACGTCTCATGGAAATGTCCCGACAGCGTCCATGAACGCAGCGCGCCCCAGCTGTGCAGCACTGCCACATTGACCGGCAATGTATAAACACCACCTCCATGCATGGACTTGATGGTGCGGAACTCATCCATCAGTTCTTCGATATAATCACAGAAATCCGGGTAATCCTGCACCAGATGCAGATAACCGCCCAGTCCCAGGCGGTCTACCGGCTCCCGCAGAAGCGCCCTGCGCACATGGTTCCAGTATTCCTTCGCATCTCTGGTGGGGTCACCACCCTCGGTAAACGTCGGTGCCCCGCCCAGTCCCACCGGAAACAGATACGGATGCAGGCGCAGCTCATGGGTCTCCACCTTTGCCCCGGCGCACAAGCGCGCCTCGTAACCGGAGAACACACACTTGATCAGACCGTCAAAGCCGAATTCCGGGAAACGCTCGCCGTAAGGCTCCACGCCCACCCAGCTGTCATCATAAAACACATAAGCTTTCTTGCCGTATTCATGCACCAGATCCACCAGCTTTTTACCGTATGCAATGACAAACCGATTAGTGAAATCCATGTAGTCCCGCTGCTTTTTCTCCGCAGGCATATGTGTCACATGCAGTTTGCCCTGATTGATAAAATCCTCTGCGCACAGCGCGTAACCATATTCTTTCTCAAACTCATCCAGCGCCTGCGGACTGACGGTAAAATCATAGGAGCCCCAGTCAGTAAACAGGTTCCGGTTGCGCTCACTGCTGCCCCAGATCCACACAAAGTTGTAGAACATGGATGTAAAACGGACAACCGTGGTATGCGGATGTGTCTCGCACCAGTTTTTCAGCCAGCCGTACATATAATCCTGCGCCTCACTGCTGCGAGGATCCACCGGCATCAGATGCTCCTTGTCCCAGTTGTTCGTCACATGATTGTACATGGAGATCTCTTCCCAGATCCGATAGGCAAGAAAGCTCACCGTATAGTTATGAAATGGTGTCGCTCCGCTGATGGTCACATCGCCGCTCTTCTCATCATAGGACCAGCATTCCGCTGCCAGTTTTGTTTCCGATGTGCGGTCATAAACTTCCCAATATTTCAAAGAATCCGCGCTGTCATTGACTTTGAACTGCTCTTCGAAAAAGTCTTTCATCAGATGGATGGAAAGACTGATCTCTGTCGCCATCACCGGCTGCGTCATCAGAAAGGACTGCTGCAGATACTGTGGATGTTCCTTCGCCCATTCATTGTGATCGCGGATAATACAGATCGTTGAATAGATCCCATAACCGGAATTCGTGATCTCATCCGACAGCTCCGTTCCATCACTGTCGCGGATCACATCCGCGCCCCATTTTTTTGCAAGCTGCAGTGTCAGATCTTCATATCCGGCCTCGCCGGGGAGGGTAAATCCGCCTGTCAATTTTTCTGTCATCTTGGTCTCCTTTTCTATTTCATTGTTGTTCAGAGTTTTATTCTGTCTCCGAACATTTCTTAGATCTTCAGTTTTCGGCACATTGCTGCCGCCTCACCCCGGGTCATCACTGTATGTACGTCGAAAGCATCTGTCACAATACCAAGCTTTTTCGCCATTTCCAGATCATCCGCGCCTTCCGGAAGGTCTTTTCTGGTGGCGTAACCGTTCAGGAGCATGTGCACAAATGTCCCGCCGTCCACTTCCTTCAGCGGCTGCAGCGTATGCTGTTCGATCAGTGTCTCCGAGATCAATCCGTTCTGCCATGCACATTCTACCGTTCCTGCATATGTCTCATGCCCGATCACATCGGTAAACATGTCATTGTACACGTTTGTAGGGAAGAAATGCATTGCCGTGATGATCAATTCCAATGCTCCGGCGCGGGTCAGTACCTTGTCCGGACGCTCCAGATCCTCAAACAGATGCTCATCCGCAGGATTTTCCATATGTGCAAACTCCTGTGGCACCGTCAGTACCGGAAGTACCGCAGGAGGCATCCACGCATCCGGCTTTTTGCCCTCTGTCAGGTCAATGCCCGCCTGTGTGAACACTCCTTTTTCACAAAGTTCTTCATAAATATATCCCGCAAACAAATAAGCTCCGTAATCATTGCTGTGAGTATAGTCAGACGGAAAAAAGAACCGTTTTGCCGCCTCACGCCCCTGTGTTTTTACAAAATCCATGCTTTTTTCATGCAGATCCAGAACCGGCACACCTTTTTCTTCTCCCACCTCATGGCATACTCTTGCATAATCTTCCAGAAGATCGTTGTATGCACCATCGCCGCCTCGCCAACTGTTTCTCGCCAGCGGTGTCACCAGCACCGGAATGGCTTGTTTTCCACGCAATTCTTTAATGTATCGGATCAGGTTTTCCCGATATCCGCCCTCTGCCAGAAGATGCATCAGCTTCTGATCATTGTGCCCGAACTGGATCAGGCAGAGATCCCCTGCCCGGACCCGTTCATACATGATCTCGTAATGCCCCTCGCTGCGAAAGCTCTCGGTGGTGAGTCCGGAGTGTGAGTGATTCGATACTGCCATATGTTCACCCAGATAGGCAGAGAGCATCTGACCCCATCCGCAATAACTGCTGCCGGGCAGATACGGATAATCCGCACTCTGGTCTGTCACCGTGGAATCGCCCGCTATGTACAGCGTCGGTCCCTGCCAGGATTCTGTATTGATCTCACATAAATGCACGCCTGCACCGACCACCGTCACATCCAGTGTCCGGTCCTCCATCGGCTGTTCGAAGGTACGGGGAATGATCGGGCAGATGTTGGTCACAAAACTTCTGCTCACTGTTTCCCCCGCACGTAGGAAAAGACGTGTTGCCAGCCGCCTACGCCCCAGAAAAACAAGGACCTGCGTATCTTTTTCCGCAAAAAGCGTCACATCCACCCGGTAATTACCCTCGGAAGGTATCTTGCACACAAAGGTGAGCGGAAGTTCACCTTCACCGTCCCAGCGGACATAACAGCCCTGTTCATCCTCACAGATCTCCGTGGAGAGAGAACCTTTTGCCCAGTACACCGCATCGAATCCGCTGTTTAACTCAGAGATTCCCAGCTGCGGATACTGCGTCCGGTTTTTCTCTGTCAAAAATCCACGGGTGTTTATTTCCGGCTCATATAAACATGCGGCGGGCACACAGCCCTCGCCCGCCGCTTTCGTTCCAAATGTAAATTTCATGGATTATAATGCTCCGTCACTTCTGGTATTTTCATAGTCCAGCACGCCTGCAAAGAATGCCAGTGCAAGCCCCTGTCCCCAGCCCTGGATCCAGTCGCGGGAAATGTTTCGGTAGCCATCGCGATCCTTCATGACCGCTGTTCCGCCGGATACGTTTAACACGCGACCGTCCGGGGAAACCTGCTCCAGCAGTCCCTTGATGGACTTGTTGATATATTTGATATGGAGCGGATTGCCCTTTGCAAGCATCGCTGCCGCGATACCGGCACTGGCGGATACCTCCTCGTAGGACTCCGGATCGTCCAGGATCGTGCGCCACAGCCCGTTTTCTGTCTGCAGCGTCTTGATCGTAGCCAGCTGCTCATTTAAGGAGCCTGCGATATCCATAAATTTCGGATACAGATAACACTCCGGAAGGATCGATCCCACCTGAGACATCGTATATGCAGCCCACGCATTTGCCCTGCCCCAGAAAAAGCCGGACATGTGATCTTTTGTGATGTTGTTATAGCCGTGATACCACAGTCCGGTGTCCGGATCCTGCAGATATTTGATATGCCAGTAATACTGGTTTAATGCATCATCGATCAGATCCGCATCCTCCAATTTCACACCGACACGCAACAGGAAGAAAGCTGCCATAAACAGCGTATCTGCCCACGCCTGCTCCGGAAAATCATTGTTTGCGGACACGGTATGCTGCAGCACACTATCGCCGAAACGCAGCGCTTCCGTGCGCAGATATTTTACCTTATCCATCACGATATCCCAGTATTTCTGCTCTCCTGTCGCCTCATACAGCGTGATGCAGCAGTGTCCCATTGCGCAGATGTTGACGGTTCCGTAAGGGATACCCAGTTCTATATATTCATCAACCCGGTCTTTCATCAGGTTTAAATATTTTTCATTTTTTGTCACTTCATATGCTTTGCTGATTCCATAATAAGCCACCCCACAGGGCCAGTCCCATGGCATATCCATCCGCATGGTCCGCTCTACGATCTTGTCGATTACTTCTTCGATCTCCTGTTTGTTGTATTCTAATCCTGCCATGTTCTATTTTTCCTCTCGCTCTATTTTTATTTCGAAAAAATTTCACTAAACTCCTGATTTTTTATAAAATACGGGCTGCTGCACAGAGCAGCAGCCCAATCAATACTTCACGTCAATTTATAAGATGAAACTTCCCTCGTCAATGTATGACTGCTTCTCATCCAGGATCTCCTGATATCCTGCATCTAAGTACTCCTGGCAGTACTCCTCGTACTTCGCATCGAACTCAGCGGGATCACAGGTTCCCAAGTCTGCACAAGCCTCCTGCCACAGAGCGTTCAGATCTCCTGAATACTCGCTGGTAGCCTCAACAGCCTTTGTGAAGATCGGAGTAACGATTCCGTACTCTGCATTATCCTGTGCACCCTTGTAAGCATCCTCGATCAGGTACTCGTAACCGTTCGGAGCAAGGTTGTTTAAGTTGTACTGGTAGGTTCCCTCTTCGGTATCGTAGTTAACAACCTCCTGTACCAGGCACCAGTAATCTTTGTTGTTGTTCTGAGACAGCTTAGACTCACCGTCAAAATCAGAGTTCTGGATCGCAACACCATTCTCGTTTAAGGTGTAGTTCTCACCCTCAACACCGTTCTGTAAGAAGAACAGGTTATCGGGCTGGCTCATCCAGTCAAGGAACATCCAAAGTGCTGCTCTCTGCTCAGCGGTAGCATCGGTGTTTACACCCATGATCATACCATAAGGAGGATACTCATAGTAGTAGTTATGTCCGTCAACAGAACCTGCACCAAACTGTAAGCATGATACCTTTGCGTCCGGGTTGTTTGCTAATAAAGAGTCAATTGCATCTGTTGAGCTGTTGATGTAGAAGCTGTAGGTTCCACAATTACCGGATACGAAATCAGCCTTCATTGCAGCATCATCAGTATTCAGATACCACTCAGGATCAATGAGACCCTCGTTATACTGCTTGTTTAAGTTCTTTAAGTACTCCTTGGTAGGCTCCCAGGTAAGGGGTGCTACGTTCAGGTCTAAGTATTTTGCATAGTCCTCATCAGAGTAGCTGTCGTTGAAGAACGGATACTCCATTGTGAAGGAACCAACCGGAAGGCTTCCGCCTAAGGTTCCGAGACCTGCCTCTTTCCACTTAGCAGCTACAGCATTTAACTCCTCAAGGTTGGTAGGCATGTCAGCTCCGACTGCATCTAACCAATCCTGACGGATCAGGGTTACCCAGTTGTAGTAGATTGCTTCACGCTCTGCGAAGAAGAAGATGTTCTCTCCGTCCAGTGAGCCGTATTTTGCGATGGTGTCAGCCATGTTTCCGTAGTAAGTCGGTGCATAGTATGCGATCTCATCCAGATCCAAAGCCTGCATTGCACCCTCACCGTAATAGTTTACAGCCTGAGGCATATCGTAATGCATGATGATGGTCGGTGCAGTACCTGCTGCGATCATCTGCATGTAGTCCTGAACCTCAGTACCACGTCCGATTGCCACATACTCAACATTTACGTTGTACTTATCACCGAACTCCTTCTGGATCCACTGTGTATAGTAGTTGTCGGTAACATTCCAGCCCTCGAATGCACGGTCATAAACCGGGATCTGGATCGTTACGGTCTCAGGGAAGCCTGCAGAATAGTCTGTGTAAGCTGCGTCTGCAGAATCATCTGCAGAATCATCTGCAGCGTCATCAGCAGTGTCCTCTGTTGCTACATCATCTGCAGGAGCATCGGTTGTGGTATCACTCTTAGATCCACAGCCAACTACCATAGAAGCTGCCATGGTAGCGATCAGCATTGCTGATACAAATTTCTTGATAGATTTGTTCTTCATTATTCATACCCTCCTAAAGTATTTTTATAAACATCCGGTTTTATCTGCTACCGGAAAAGCATTTGAAATTAAGTAGTTACTCTTTTACGGCTCCGACCATTGTACCCTGTACGAAGTATTTCTGCAGAAACGGATATACAATGATGATCGGTACGGTTGCGAAGATGACACAGGCTGCTTTCAGCACTTCCGGGTTTGTCAATACACCGACGTTTCCGCCCTCAGCCTGGAAGGACTCGGTAGCTGCCACAACCAGATAGTACAGCTTGAGCTGTAAAGGACGAAGGCTCGTGTTCTGTTTGATGTAGTACAATGCATCCTGATAAGCATTCCAACGTCCGACTGCGTAAAACAGTGCAATGGTTGCAATGATCGGCTTTGACAGCGGAACGACGATCTTCGCAAGGATCGTAAAATGATTTGCTCCGTCGATAACTGCCGCCTCAATCAAACTATCTGAGATATTGCTCTGAAAATTGTTTTTCATGATGAGCAGGTTATAAGGCGCAAAACAGAGTGGCAGGATCAGACACCACCAGGTATCCAGCATATGTAAGTTACTCATCAACAAGTAATCAGGAATCGTTCCGGCCACAAAATACATAGTCAGCATGATGAGGAAGGTCATTACCTTACGTCCCTTCAGATTTCTGCGGCTCAAAACATAAGCTGCGCAGATGGTGAGGAACATACCGATGGCGGTAAATGCAATCGTGACAACTACCGTCACATACATGGACCGCATGATCGAAGCATCTGCAAAGATCTTCTTATATGCATTCAGGCTGAAGCCCTTCGGCAGGAGAACGACTTTATTTGCAATGACGTATGCCTCCTCACTGATGGACTTTGATAACACGTGAATGAACGGAAGCAGGCAAAGCAGTGAAACCACGATCAGGATTGCCCAGATCAGGATATCGATGATGAGATTTCTGACTCTTGCGGCGGTCCAGGCTTTTTTATTTTTTACTACTACAGTATTCGTACTCATTTCCCTGACCTCCTTAAATCAATCCGTCTTCGCCGAGACGTTTTGCAACAAAATCTGACAACAGCACAAGGATCAGACCGATAATAGACTGGAACAGTCCGAGGGCGGTCGCCTCGCTGAGTTTTCCACTCTCAATACCCCAGCGATAAACCAGAACCGGGATCATCGTACTGTACTCACTTGCCTTTGCGTTATATAAAGCGTAGATTCTCTCGAAAGAACCCTGCATCAATTTTCCTAAGTTCATGATCAGCAGTGTCACGATCGTGCTTCGGATACAGGGCAGTGTCACATGCCAGCACTGCATCCAGCGTCCTGCGCCATCCACACGGGCCGCCTCATACAGATCCGGACTGACGCTGGTGATCGCAGCCAGATAGATGATCGTTCCCCATCCCATTGTCTGCCATACACCGATCAGAAGGTATGTGATCAGCCACCACGTATCTTCCTGCAGGAACGGAATCGGACTGCCTCCCGCATTTGCGATCAGCGCGTTCACAACACCGTTGCTCAGTGAAAACAGCTGATATGCCAATGCTCCGATGATGACCCATGAAAGGAAATGCGGCAGATATAATAATGTCTGCGTAACTTTCTTGAACCACTTCACGCGAACTTCATTCAGCAGCAACGCCAGAATGATCGGTGCCGGGAAGCTCAAAAGCAGATCCAGCAGATTAATAAACAATGTGTTCTTGACCGCTCTGCCGAAATCTCTGTGCGTAAAGATCTTTTTGAAGATATCAAATCCTACCCACTCACTTCCGGAAAAGCCTTTGGCTGCCTTGTAGTTCTTGAACGCGATCGTCAATCCGCCGTATGCGCCATATTTAAAAATAAAGATGAACAATAACGGTAAAATGATCAGAACATAAAGCTGCCAGTTCTTTTTCAGGTAAAGCATGCCGCTGCCTTTTCGCTTCGGCGCTGCTACTGCCTGAGTTCCCTTTTTCTCTTTCATCCTTCTACTCCTTTGCGACTCAAGTGTTAATTGATGTCTTAATTATACAAAAGCAAATTGCCTGTTTCCATTTTCATCCTTGTGAAAACTGTGCATTTTCAACCATTTAATTTTTGATTTCATTGTCAGTTTGTGTATTATTCATATTTTCATTGACCATTTTTTGTACATATTGTATAATAAAATTGAAATTTTTTGAAAAAGGAATTTGAAAGGAGTGGTTTTTATGTCTAAGCCGAAACAGCCTTCCATTGAGTACCGGAATTATCTTCTTCCGGCCAGCTTTCCCCTGATCATTTTAGGAGGAGAAAAATGGCGTATCTCTGACATTCCCGCCCCGACGCTCCATTTTCACAACTGTCTGGAGATCGGCATCTGCCGCTCTGACAGCGGAACGATGCGTTTTCGCAACACGGAACAGGCCTTTCACGAGGGTGATGTCACCATACTGGCCAGCAATGTCCCACATACAACTTATTCTGATCCTGGTACCGCCAGTCAGTGGAATTACATATTTGTTAATGTAGAGGAACTGTTCTTCCCGTATTTCCCGGTGGAGGTCATCGGAAACCACGATGTACTCTCCCGCATGATCCGGGAATTTTATGCCATTCTTCCCCGTGAAAAATATGAGGATATTTACTGGTTGGTCTCTTCGATCATCGATGAGATGCAAAAGCAGGAATCAAACTACCAGTTTTCGGTGCGGGGATTGATGCTTACCCTGATCGTACGTCTGTTAAACATTTACATTCAACAGGAAGGCAGCGCTGAAGTCGCTTACAGTGAAAATTCGCTTGCCATCGCACCGGCGCTGCACTATATCCGCACGAACTACATGCTCGATTTTCCGATGGATAAGCTCGCGGAAGTGTGTGAACTGAGCCCGACACATTTTCGGCGGCTGTTCAGCGCCGTTATGGGTTTCGGACCACTCGAATATCTGAATCGCATTCGCATCACGCATGCCACCATGCTGCTGCGTACAACGGAACAGCCCATCCTTGACATCTCTGAGGATGTTGGGTTTCATTCCATCTCCAGCTTTAACCGGCATTTTTCCGAGATCGTCGGGATGACGCCATCCAACTACCGCCGACAGCTCACGCTGGCCGGTGACCGGTCGATCCTCAAATGTACGGGCTGGCTGACGCCGCCTGTGGAGGTGTAAAACGAACAAAAAGACCTCTCCGATTCATCAGAGAGGTCTCTTTTATGCCATTTTATTTTGTAAATGCTTCTACAAGACTCTTTGCCTCAGCCTCGTCGAATCCATCCGTATTCACAAGCTGGTCTACGTACCAGTCTGCCACATCCGCAGTTGCATTCTTGAAACTCTCGGTATCAATATCCTCCGTGTAGGTAACGCTGATCGTTTCATTTGCCACCCAGTCAGCGATCAGCCGGTCGCACTCAAAGCGGTTGATCATACGCTGATACTCAACGGTCTTCTGTGCATTTTCCTGCACGATCGCCTGCTGTTCCGATGTCAGACTGTCAAAGATCTCACCGTTCATACAGAAGAACAGACAGTCATAATATGCATTCCACAGAGAAATATAATCCTGAACTTCCTGCACAGATGCGGAAGCGATCGCAGGCAGCGGATTTTCCTGACCTTCTACCGTATTCTGCTGTAATGCAGTGTAGGTCTCGGACCAGTTCATGTTCGTCGCATTTGCCTGCCAGTCCTCATAGGACTTCATGAGCAGATTGGAACCTGCCACACGGATCTTCAAACCCTTTAAGTCCTCCACAGATGCCACCGGACGTTTGGAGTTCGTCAACTGGCGGAAACCGTTTTCTGCGATTCCCAGACATTCCAGTCCCATGCCATCCAAAATCTCCTTTAGCTGCTCGCCCGGCTCGCCGTCAAGTTTGTTATCAACGTCATCGTAATCATCAAAAATGTACGGCAGAGATACAACATTAAAGCGGTCATCGAAAGATGAATAGATCAGATTGCTGTGCATTGACAACTGGATCGGATCACCCTCTGTCAAAGCGGAAATTCCATCCGGCTGAGAGCCGTTTGTCAGCTGATCGGAAAATCCGTCTACTACAACCTTCACCTTACCTCCGGTAGACTCCTCCATCAGTGCACCGAAGTAACGTCCTGCCTTTGCCCATGTGGAAGTCTCTCCCGTTGAGCACGCATAATGCCAGGTCATTTCCTCCCAGTCGGTCGTTGCAGCCGCCGCATCTTTTGAGGCGTCATACTGTTCATTGTCGTAAGCCTCCACATCAATCGCATCGGCAGTAAAAGCATTAACCAGGTCCTCGGCCTCTTCCCATGAATATCCGTCTGTATTCACGAGCTGATCGATAAACCACTCTGCCACATCCGCAGTTGCCTTTTTAAAGCCCTCGGTATCAATATCTGCTGTTTCCGTAACTGTAATGACATCATTTACCTTCCAGTCCTCGATGAGCTGGTCACACTCATAACGGTTGATCGCACGCTGGTACTCAACGGTCTTCTGTGCATTCGCATCGATCACTTCACGCTGCTCATCCGTCAGGCTCTCATAAATATCTCCGTTCATACAGAAGAACAGACAGTCATAATATGCATTCCACAGAGAAATGTAATCCTGTACTTCCTGTACAGATGCGGAAGCGATCGCAGGAAGCGGATTTTCCTGTCCTTCAACCGTATTCTGCTGCAATGCAGTGTAGGTCTCGGACCAGTTCATGTTGGTAGCGTTTGCCTTCCAGTCCTCATAGGACTTCATGAGCAGATTAGAACCTGCCACGCGGATCTTCAAGCCGTTCAGATCATCTACGGTCTTCACTTCACGCTTGGAGTTCGTCAGCTGGCGGAAACCGTTTTCTGCCATACCAAAACACTTCAGGCCCATGTCCTCCAGGATCTCTTCCAGTTTTTCACCTGCTTCGCCGTCAAGCTTTGCATCAACGTCATCGTAGTCATCGAAAATATACGGCAGTGAAACCACATTAAATCTGTCATCAAAGGATGAATAGATCAGGTTGCTGTGCATTGACAACTGTACCGGATCGCCCTCCATCAGTGCAGAAATTCCATCCGGCTGAGAACCATTGGTCAGCTGATCAGAGAAACCGTCTACAACGACCTTCACCTTACCACCTGTGGACTCCTCCATCAATGCACCGAAATAACGGCCTGCCTTCGCCCATGTGGAGGTCTCACCCGTTGAACATGCAAAGTGCCAGGTCATTTCTTCCCACTCCGCATCATTGTAGAACGCATCCTCGGACGGATCATACGTCTCATTATCATAAGCCTCGATCTTTGTGCTGTCAGCAGCTACATCCCCAGAGGAATTCGTTGTGGTCGTGTAGGCAGCACGAGGGAAATAAGTAAACACGATCAGAACGATCAACGCCGCAGCCACCATCGGCATAACAGCCTTTGAGATCTGCTGCAGAGTGACCTTTGCGGTATTTTTGATCTTTAAGCTGATCGCCACAAACAGGTTGACACCAACCGGGGGTGTTACCTGACCGATCGCAAGGTTTAATGTTGCCATGACACCGAACGCGATGGGGCTGAAACCAAGTGCCTTGCAGATCGGGAACATGATCGGAACAAAAATGTACATTGCTGAGTTCGCATCTATGAAGCAGCCTGCGATCAGGAAGATCACGTTGCAGATCAGCAGGAAAATGTACTTGTTTGCAGATACGCTTCCAAGCAGTGCTGTCGCCGCATCGGAGATACCAAACAGCGTACATACATACGAAAACAGTGTTGCAGAAGCAACGATAAACATAATACCACCGGTAGTCTTTGCAGACTCGATCGTAATATCAAACAGATCCTTCAGCTTGATCTCACGGTAAATAAATACGCCGACGATCAAACCGTAAACAGCAGCTACCGCAGCCGCCTCTGTCGGGGTAAACACACCACCGTAAATACCGCCCAGGATGATAACCGGCATCAGAAATCCCCAGAATGCATCCTTAAAGGTCACCCAGCGCTCTTTCCAGCTCGCCTTTTCACGGGAAGACTGAATGCCTTTCTTGCGCACCTCGATCATAACAACAATGATCAGCGCCAGACCCATCAGGATACCGGGAATGATACCTGCGATAAACAGATCACCGACATTATCGCCTGTGATGGAAGCGTATACGACATACGCGATACTCGGCGGGATAACGATGGCGATCGAGCTGGCAGCAGCCATGAGTGCCG
Source organism: uncultured bacterium (assembly GCA_945828315.1). Lineage (GTDB taxonomy): Bacteria > Bacillota > Clostridia > Lachnospirales > Lachnospiraceae > W0P33-017. The sequence goes on from CALZQA010000053.1 coordinate 17,855, forward strand.
TCGCAAACGCAGCGCTGAAACCTGCCTCGATCATGGCTGGAATGAGGATCGCGCCAAGGGCAGCTACCGTCGCGGGGCCGGAACCGGAGATCGCGCCGAAGAAACATGCCACGATAACGCACACGATTGCAATACCACCGCGTCTGTGTCCCACACAGCTGTCGATAAACTTGACCAATCGTTTGGAAATACCTGCCTTTGCCATAATATTTCCGGCAAGGATAAAGAACGGAATTGCCAAAAGCAATGTTTTACTGATACCTGAATATGTATTTGTCGCAACAACCGTCAGACTCTGACCTGCAGTCAGGATCGCTGCCACAGAAGAAGCGCCCAGACAGATCGCGATAGGCACATCCAAAACCAGCAATACAAAGAATACAATGAAAAGAACCGCTGTAACCATTAGTTATTGCCCTCCTTTCTTGCACTCAGGAAATCGAATGTATTCTCGATAAAATGTAAGATCAGGATTACACCACAGATCGGCACAAAGGACCAGAAGATCCATCTGGGCCAGTGCAGCACAAACGTGTGCGTATTCTGGGTAAAATCTGCCATGGTACGCCCAATGCCCTGCCAAGTCAGGATCGCACAGTAAATGATACTGCATGCATTTGCCACCAGCTTCTGCACCAGTCTCGCAGTACCGGTCAGTCGGTCAGAGACAAGGCTTAAGCCTACCAGACCACCGTCCTCCCGGCACGCAAGGGCAGCACCCATGAGTGAGATCAGAACAAAAAGCGCAACAACCAGCTCATCCACCCATGTCAGAGAATGATTCAACGCCTTACGTCCGATTACATTTGCGAAGGTCAATACTAAGGACACGATCAGGGTAACTGCCATAACGACATTCTCGACTTTTACCACGCCGTGCATGATCTTCTTGTACGTGTTCATTATCTAATCCTCCTCTTGATTATAATAAACTTTTTCCCCTATAAAGCTGCTTTGATCGCAGCCAGTAACTCATCATACTCCTCAAACGCAGGATACTGCGGATAATCCTTTTTGATCTGCTCTGTACTCTTAAACAAAAAGCCTGCTTTGCTGGCCTGGATCATTCCGAGGTCATTAAAGCTGTCTCCGCTGGCGATCGTCTCATAGCCGATAGACTGCAATGCTTTCACAGTCGTAAGCTTTGATTTCTCACAGCGCATCTGAAATCCTATGATCGCGCCATCATCTGCCACCTCCAGAGAATTGCACATGATGGTCGGCCAGCCGAGCTTTTTCATGAGCGGTGTTGCAAACTGCTCAAAAGTATCACTGATAATAATGACCTGTGTCAGCGAGCGAAGCTCGTCCAAAAACTCTTTTGCACCGGGGATCGGATCGATCTTTGCGATGGTCTCCTGAATCTCCTTTAAGCCGAGACCATGCTCCTTTAAGATGCTAAGTCTCCAGTTCATCAACTTGTTGTAGTCCGGCTCATCTCTGGTGGTCCGTTTCAGTTCCGGAATGCCGCTCGCCTCAGCAAACGCAATCCAGATCTCCGGCACCAGAACACCTTCCAGGTCTAAACATACAATATTCATCATTCTACTCCTTTATTTTTGATACGCGCATTATCTGCACTTTTCATTTACCGGTCCGCGTTCTTTTCCGCACCAACCGGCAAGTCCTTGACACTTTAGCCAAGTAACGTCCTATAGTATACTACTATAAATCTGTCAACGGCGCAAGGTTTTTGTGGTAAAAAGTAAAGGGAAGTCATTTCCAGTAGAAACCAGCGGCACAAAAAAAGAAGTCTTGTTACCAAGACTTCTTTTTTTATTCAGCGTGCGTGAGAGGATTCGAACCCCCGACACCTTGGTCCGTAGCCAAGTGCTCTATCCAGCTGAGCTACACACACGTATTACTATTTAGACCTTTCGGTCAATGCCCGCGACCGGAATCGAACCGGTACTGTGTCACCACAACAGGATTTTAAGTCCTGCGCGTCTGCCAGTTCCGCCACGCGGGCTTTGTGCCAAGCGCCAACCCAAAGGGGTTGTGTGCATCAGTTGCGAAGCAACTTGTCACATTTTGCACTCATCAACTTTACACAAAAAACGCTATCTAGCTTGTGCAAAATGGGACCTATAGGGCTCGAACCTATGACCCTCTGCTTGTAAGGCAGATGCT
>CALZQA010000054.1 GCA_945828315.1 uncultured bacterium
CACACTGCATATCGTCGGCAGCGTCAGATGTGTATAAGAGACAGCTCCTCAGCAGGCGGGCGGAATTGGCAGGCTTTACAAGGTAATCATCCATTCCCACGACGATCGCCCTTTCCCGGTTTTCAGGAATCGCATTGGCAGTCAGGGCAATAATGGGAATATTCGCCCGGATCCGGTTCGGAAGTTTTCGTATTCTTTCCGTTGCCTCGAAGCCATCCATCACCGGCATTTCAATATCCATTAAAACAAAATGATAATAGCCCGGCTCGTTGGCCTTCACTGCCGCAACCGCTTCGCTGCCATCCTCCGCTTCCTCAACAAGGATGCCGTGATCCATGAGAACTTCTTTTAACATTTCACGATTCAGTTCGTTGTCATCCACAAGAAGGACCCTCTTTCCCTCTAACGCTTCGATATTCTCCGAATCTTCTGAAGCCGGCTCATCATGGGGCGGTTCACCCAGAGTGTAGGCAATTGTCGCCTCCATATTGGAAAGAACCATTTGAAGCTTCTCGAAGTATTCCTCCCCTTGGGCACCGTGTCTTCTGCCAAGTTCCGCTTTTGTAGTACCCAGCTTAGAGCAAGCAGTATTGATAATTTCCGTTGTCTTCATTTTATCCACTCTTTCCTTCATGCAGTGCATGGAAAATGTCGTTTTGGTTAGCATAACATATTATACACTTCATTGCAACATGAATAGACATACAGTAGTCCGGTTGCTCCTTTTTTTACTCTGATCTGTCCACTCTTCATTGTATAGAATATCCGGCTTCCGGTCTTCTCGATCTGTTCAATTGCCTCCTCATCAGGATGTCCGTAGCGATTTTTTTCTCCGCAGGAAATGACAGACAGCTTTGGTGAGAGCATCTTCAAATATTCTTCAGAATTAGAATATTTGGAGCCGTGGTGCGCTGCCTTGTAGATATCTATCTTCTGCAATCTGCCACTTTTGAGCAGCCATTCCTCTTGACTTTTTCCGATGTCTCCCGTCCACAATGCACACACCTGTGTGTCTTCATACAGGCAGACAAGACTTGCTCCGTTGCAGTCATAAATAGGGGTTGTCACATCCGGCGAAAGAAAACGGATGCAAGCGTCATCTTTATGCAACTGCATAGCATCGCCGCCAAATACCTCTATCAATGGTACTTCATATTCTGCCAATTCACCCAACAGCCGCAGCTTTGCCTCATCCTCCGGCATCTGCGCAGAGATTACTACCGCATCTATCCGGTAACCCGCCTCCAATACCTCATAAAATCCATTCACATGATCATCGTCCAGATGGGACAATATCCAGTAATCCACCTTGCGAATTCCTTTTGACTTCAAAAATGGCAGGATCCGATAGGTTCCCACACCGGACACATCCGTGCTGCCGCCATCTACAAAACACACCACACCTTCTTCCGTCCGAAGCATCGAACCATCTCCCTGACCAACATCCAGGTAGTCGATCTCAAAACCGACCTTCGGGACATGAATCAGGAGCGCGAGAAGTAGCGCTGCGCCCCAAACGAAGTATCCGTATGCTCTGCCAGTCCCACACATGTGTTTCTGCTTTTTCGAGCATTCAACCAGCAGCAGCAAAATACACAGCAGACCATAGTACAACCACATTTTTCCCGGTGACGGTCTCCCGCAGATCACCGATGAAAGCGGCAGTTTTCCCAGCACTTCGCACACCCACACATAGACGGACAGCACAACACGACAGGGCAAAAGCATAATTCGCGCGCATGGCAAAAAAAACGTCCCCGCGACACCACCCACCAGACCGAAACCCAGCGCCACACCCAGATACGGCAACAGCAATATATTCAAAAACAGTGCATACAGCGGCAGCTCATAGTAGTAATATGCCACCAGCGGAAGTGTAAAAAGCTGTAGCAGCAATGCCATAAAAATGGAATCTGCCAGCCGCTGCACATGTCCGGCTCCCTCTTTTTCCGGCAGTATCATCCCGGCTGTCACGACCGCAAACACAGCCAGAAAAGAAAACTGAAAGCTCACATCGTGTAAAAGGAATGGATTCTCCACAAGCAGTAATGTTGCCAGCACTGCCAGTGCCGCGCAGGTATCATACCCCCGCCCCAGACACTGCGCCAGCAGATAGAGTAAAAACATACCGATCGCACGACCGGAAGAGACGCCCGTACCAATCATCGTTCCATACAGCATCAGAATAGCTGCTGTTGTAAGCGCACTCTGTACATAGGAACGTTTCCATTTACGAAGAAGCGAATAAATTCCCATGCCGATCATACTGATATGCATTCCGGAGATCGCCAGCATATGGCTGATACCTGCCCGCTGAAACAGCGTGCGAACATCCGCATCCAGCATGGCTTTTTCCCCCACTGCCATGGTAGACATGATTCCCGCCGTCTGTGCGGGCAGACAAGCCTCGTAAACCGCACACAACTGCATGCGCAACCGGTACAGGTTTTCCCGACACTCATAGATTCCGGAAGGCGCACGAATGCAGACGATCGACTCTGCCGACATCCGTCCGATCGTTTTCCTGTTTTTATAATATTGTTTTTCATTGAATTGTCCCTCGTTTCGAGGGGAATTGAAATCCCTGACCAGTCCTTTGACCGATAGAACGCAGTCCAGCGGATATCCGCCGTCCTTCGTAGACACAATCACCCGATTTTCATAGCCCGGCAGTGCAAGTGTCAGCTGCCAGCGCTCATTTTTTTGTTCTTTGCAGATGAGCCTTCCGCAAACAGATATCTGCTGCCCACACAAAAGCTTTTGGCTTTCTTTTTCCCATCTTCCCACCTGTCTGACATAGCAGCCGGTCCCCAGTGCTCCCGCTGCAATGAGAAGTGCTCCTCTCAGAACACATTCCCGGTAATTTGCTTTCAAAAACTGTGGGAAAAGAACTGCTATGGCAAGCATGACTGCCGACAGAAGTATCTGCCAGCCGCCATGCTCTGCCAAAAGAATACCAAGAATCAACGCAAAAGCAAATTGGCAGCTCAAACGCTTAATCCAGTGGATGTTTATTTTCCTCCTTGATATCATTGACGATCACAGTCCTGCTGCTGTCCGCCAGACGCACGTAAGAAAGATCCTCCTCATAGATCGTGCTGAGTAAAAAGCTCTCGCGATACACACCGGACGTGTCACCGTTGACAGAGATCTGTACCTTATCAATATGAGGCAGCGCAGTCAGCGAATCGACCAGTGAATAGATTACGATCGCCTCCTGCACATTATAGTTCTGTGTCCGAAAACCGTCATCCAGACTGACATAACAGATGCGGTCTGCCACAGACACGTTCACCAGTGCGGTTTCCGATGGGATGGATGCGATCGCATCACTCGTCTTCGGTCCTGCCAGAAGATGCTCGATCACAAGCTTCTCCAGCGAGACATTACTGTTGTAGTAGACTCTCTGTGTTTCCAGTACCAGCCCGTCCCCTGACGGATTGGAAAAATACAGATCCAGTGTTGCATGCTGAATGGAATTGATCTGTTCACCGGGATTGACCACAAAATCATCTGTCGTCATCTCGCCGACTTCATTACCTCTCGTATCCAGAAGCGGCTCGTCTTCCACAAAAAATTCCAGACAGTCCACTCCTTCAACCTGTGTCAGCGTCTGCACAAGCGCAAGTCTGCACAAAATTTCCTGAACCGCATCCATCGTGTGATAGGCATCATTAAAATACACCTTCAGATCACCGTCATCCTTCAGGGTCGTTTTCAACACCTTGACTCCCTCCGGGATCGGCTTAACATAGTCCACATCCCCGGAATCTGTTGACAAGACATTCAGCAGTTCCTGCACCAGCAGCTCTGTATCGCCAAGATCGGCATTCGGCTCATAATCCATCCGCACCGTCTTTGTCTGTTCCTTATCCAGATAACTGATCAGCAGCGTTCCTTCCGGCTGTTCTTCATCACTACAGCCAATCAATACGGCACTGATCAGAAAAATCACTGCCGCTAAAATGACATATTTTTTCCGCATGCCGCCCTCCTAAGTCGCAATATATTTCAGCGGGATACGCACGGTAAAGATCGTGCCCTCTCCCTCCGTAGAAAATGCTTTGATCGCTCCACGATGCATCAGAATCACATTTCGTGTGATCGCCAGACCAAGTCCGGTACCACCGATCTCACGGGAATGGGATTTATCCACACGATAGAAACGCTCATAAATATGATCCAGTGAATCCTCCGGAATGCCAATACCGTTATCCTCTACCTTCACATAAAAATACTGGTGGTCCGCATTCAATGACACATGCACCCAGCCATCCGGCTTGTCATTATACTTGATGGCGTTTTCGATCAGGTTTGTAAGCGCCAGCGACATCTTCGTCTCATCGATTTCCGCCGTCACAGGCCGGAAGCTCTCCAGCACCAGCTCAATGTTCTGCTTCTCTGCGATGGGCATCAGCCGTTTCATGATCAGCTCCAGAGACTCATTGACATTCACCGTACTGATATTGATGCTGTCTGCTGCCTTATCCATCTTTACCAGAGAGAGCAGATCCGTAATGATCTTGTTCTCACGATCGATCTCGGAAGCAATATCCGACATAAATTCCTGGTACAGCTCCACCGGTGCTCCCTCCTGACCGGTCAGGGAATCTGCCAGCACTTTCATGGAAGTCAGCGGTGTTTTCAGCTCGTGTGACACGTTGGATACGAACTCCTGTCTGGATTCATCCAGCACTTTCATGTTTTTCAACATCGCATTGATGTTGGCAGAAATCTCCTCCGTCTCCGTAAAGTCATCGATCATGAGCATATCCTCACCGTAGCCGATCTGGATCTCCTCGATAGACTTTGTCATCTTCCGGAACGGTTTCGCGAAACGGTTGGACACAAAGATCGCAAATACTACGATCAGAATGGCCGCGGAGAGCTGGATGATCAGCGCGATATTCCGCAGGTATGCAACAGAATCCCGCACATTATCCGTGGAAACGCTCACCAGAAGCACGCCGAGGATCTCCTGTGACTCTACATCACGGATCGGCAGTGTCAGCTGGATATAGCGGTTCACCGCATCATATTTACTGGATTCCTGCCCCTGAAAGCTGGTTGCCACTTCCTCGGAGATAATGATCTTTGACGTATCCAGATCATAAGTATCCTTGATAATATGGAATGTATTATCCACAACAAGAATACGACCGTCATAGATATTACAGATCAATTCCAGTTTGGAGTTGATGGACTCATTCGTCACATCCTCTAAATACCCGTTATTTGCAATCTGATCGGAGAGAATTTTTGCCTGACTTAAAATATCGATGCTCCGGTTGGAAACCGCCTGGCTTTCGTACCCGCGCAGCAGACCGATGCGCAGAGCAATTCCCGGAAGCATACCAAAGATGACAAATGCAATGACTAAACGAAATCGCAGACTTTTAAAAAAATTACGCAGTTTCTTTTTCGACTTCATCCTACCTGTTCCTTATCCACGATAATAGTAGCCCACACCCCACTTCGTGTGAACATATTTCGGCTCACTCGGGTTCGCCTCTATCTTTTCACGCAGACGACGCACATGTACATCCACCGTGCGCACATCGCCCGGATAATCCACACCCCAGACGAGCTCCAACAGCTTTTCACGACTGAACACCTTATTGGGATTGGTGACAAACAGCTCCAAAAGTTCAAACTCCCTTGCGGTCAGATTCACTTCTCTGCCAAGAATAAACAATCTGCGGCTCTCGAGATCGAGTTTGAGATCGCCACTGTCTATGACCTGTGCTTTTGCAGGCGCAGGCTCTTTGGTTCCGGTTCTGCGCATGATCGCCTTGATACGAGCCTTGACTTCCAAAATATTAAACGGCTTGGTGATGTAATCATCCGCGCCATATTCAAGGCCAAGGATCTTATCCATATCATCACCCTTCGCCGTCAGCATGACGATCGGAACATTTGAGAACTCACGAATGCGCTGACATACTTCAAAGCCGTCCATTTTGGGCAGCATCAGATCCAAAAGGATCATGTCATATGCATTTTCCGTGGCAAGTCTTAAGGCTTCCTCACCGTCATAGGCACACTCTACTTCCATGCCGTCCTGCTCCAGAGAAAACCGGATTCCCTTTACGATCAGCTTCTCATCATCTACCACAAGCACTTTTTTTGCCATAATCACACCTCATATTGTACTGTTTTGTACCTAATCTACTTTTATGCAGCTTTCCAGCTTTGCAAAAACTCCGTCCCCGATCCCATCAACGTTTTTGATGTCTGCAGTGGCTTTGAATGCACCGTTTTTCTCGCGATAAGCGATAATACTGTGTGCCTTTGAGTCACCGATGCCGGGCAGCGTTTTTAGTTCTTCCAGATCTGCCGTATTAATGTTCACCAGACCATCCAAACGCGCCTCCTCAGCGGCAGTCTGCGCCTGCTGTTCCTCCTTCGTCGGAATCTCGATCATCTGTCCGTCTGTCAGAAGCTCCGCCTGATTGACCGCTGTCTGTGCTGCCTCATCTGTCATTCCGCCTGCAAGGGCGATCGCCTCATAGACACGACTTCCCGCCGGCAATTCGTACACGCCGGGCGCCGCAACTGAACCACACACAAAAACAGCGTATTTTTGTGCTTCCCCGGCAGAAGATCCCCTGCCGCTTTGCGCATCTGTACGCAGCGATCCGTCTCCTTCACCCTGCACAGTGTCTTCCGCCTGCAGCGTACCGCTTTCCTGTACACTGTTCTCCTCGGGAAGTACATTCACAGCCGGCGACACTTGGCCCTGATATGCGCACCCATATAAAAGTAACAGCATAAGACAGCTCATCGCTGCCTTTGCTGTCCTCTTTTGTTTTTTTGAACATTTGTGAAACTGTTGTTCCTGTTGTTTCATTCACATCGCTCCTTCCTGTAACCGACTGCAGGTAAGAGCACTCAAAGCGATATATTTATTTTAGCGGAGAATCGTAGAATTTACAACCCTTTGTTTATGACAATTCATCGAGACATGCCGACAATTTTTCGACCATCTCGTCCACATGGCTTTTCTCAATGACAAGCGGAGGTACAAAACGAAGCACATCGCTGCCTGCCGTGATCAGGATCAGACCGTGTTCCAGCGCTTTTGCGGATATTTCGCCTACCTTTTTCGTGCACACGACACCCTGGATCAGACCGACGCCTCTGTGCGCTGTCAGACAGTCGTATTTTGCCACCAGCTCCTCCAACTTCTCAGACAGATACGCTCCCACTTCCTGCACATGGTCCGTGATCCGGTCGCGCTCCATCATCTCAAGCACCTTTGTCACTGCCGCTCCTACAAAGGGATTACCGCCGTAGGTCGTGCCGTGATCTCCGGGTGCCAGTGATTTTTTCGCCACCTTTTCTGTCATGAGGAATGCTCCCACCGGAACACCGCAGCCCAGAGCCTTTGCACTGGTCATGATGTCCGGTTTTACTCCATAACCCTGCCATGCAAACATGTGACCGCTGCGTCCCATGCCGCACTGAATCTCATCCAGGATCAGCAGGATATCCTTCTCGTCACACAGTGCGCGCACACCCTCTAAAAATTCCTTGGAGGCAGGATAAATACCGCCCTCCCCCTGGATCGTCTCCATAATGATCGCACACGTTTTATCGGTAACCTGAGCCTTTACACTCTCAAGGTCATTAAAATCCGCATAAGCCACACCGGGCATCAGCGGCTCGAAGGGCTCTCTGTAATGCGCATTTCCCGTCACGGACAACGCACCGATCGTTCTGCCGTGGAACGAATGGTTCATCGCGATGATCTCATGTCCACTGTGTCCGTCTCTGGTGTACGCATATTTCTTTGCCGCCTTGATCGCCCCCTCGATCGCTTCCGCACCGCTGTTCGTGAAGAACACACGATCCATGCCGCTGACCTTTTTCAATGCCTCGGCTGCAGTGGCCGTCGGCACATTGTAATACAGATTTGATGTGTGCAGCAGCTTATCGATCTGTGCTTTTAATGCATCATTGTACTCCTGATTGTTGTAGCCAAATGCCATGACAGCGATCCCTGCCGCAAAATCCAGATATTTTTTTCCATCGGTGTCATAGAGGTACACACCGTCGCCCTTGTCCAGCACCAGCGAGTAACGGTTGTAAACATGTAACAGTGCGTCCTCTGCCAGTTGGATCTGTTCTTCTTTATTTGTTGTCTTCATTGTAGAATTTCTGCTCCTTATCTCCTAAAAATGCGGTTCCGACACCCTTGTTGGTAAAGATCTCCAAAAGCAGGCAGTGCGCGATACGTCCGTCCAGAATATGTACGCGGGAAACGCCCTGCTCCATCGCATCGATACAGTTGTTGAGCTTCGGCAGCATACCTCCGCCGATAAAGCCATCCTCAATGAGCTTGCGCGCCTCGGAAAGGTGAAGCTCGGAAATGAGTGTGCTCTTATCATTCGGATCCTTGTAGACGCCCTCAATATCAGTCAGGAAAGCAAGCTTTTCTGCATTTACCGCCTTTGCGATCGCGCATGCAGCGTCATCTGCATTGATGTTGTAGGACTGATAATCTTCATCCATGCCGATAGGCCCTACAATCGGCAAAAAATCTTTTTCCAGCAGATCGTAAAGGATCTTCGGATTAACCTCGGTGATCTCTCCCACAAAACCGATATCCTCGCCGTTCGAATATTTCTTTTCCACCTTCAGCAGTCCGCCGTCCTTGCCTGTGATACCGACGCCCATCACACCGAGCTGCTGTACCATCTGCACGAGGGATTTGTTGACCTTGTTCAGGACCATCTCTGCGATCTCCATGGTGGGTTCATCCGTAACACGAAGACCGTTGATAAAATGCGGCTCCATACCGACTTTTTCCACCCATTTGCTGATCTCCTTGCCGCCGCCATGCACGATGATCGGTTTGAAACCAACCAGCTTTAACAGTACCACGTCCTGGATCACGCTCTTTTTCAATTCCTCATCCACCATCGCGCTGCCGCCGTATTTGACTACGATGATCTTGCGGTTAAAACGCTGAATATAAGGAAGTGCCTCCACCAGCACCTGTGCTTTCTGTAAAATATCATCCATATTTTCCATTGTTATCTGTCTCCTTTATCTATGAGCGGTAGTCCGCATTGATCTTTACATAATCGTAGGTCAGGTCACAACCCCACGCAGTGGCTGACTCCGTGCCCATATTCATCTTTGAAATGATCTGTACATGATCGTTTGCCAGCAGTTTTGCTGCCTCTTCCTCACTGTAATCCACGCCTGCGCCGTCTTTAAAGATCAGCATCGTCGTATCGCCGCTCTTAAAATACATCTCCACCTTCATCGGGTCAAACTGCACACCGGAATAACCCAGCGCACACAGTTCTCTGCCCCAGTTTGCGTCACATCCGTACATGGCTGCCTTTGTCAGGCTGGAACATACAACAGATTTTGCAAGAATTCTTGCGTTCTCTTTTGTGTCTGCTCCCTCAACGATCGACTCCACCAGCTTGGTCGCTCCTTCGCCGTCTGCTGCCATCTCCTTGGCCAGAAACGTACAAATGGCATTCAGTGCCTCATAAAACTGATCATAGTCACTGCCCTCTGCAACGATCTCTGTGTTACCTGCCATTCCGTTGGCAAGAACCAGCAGCGTGTCATTCGTACTGGTATCTCCGTCTACAGAGATCATATTAAACGTGTCCACTACGATCTGACTCAGCGCTTTCTGCAGCATCTCATGGGAAATCGCCGCATCCGTCGTCACGTAAGCCAGCATCGTGCACATATTCGGATGGATCATTCCGGAGCCCTTTGCCATACCACCGATCGTAACTGTTTTACCGCCGATCGTCAGCTCATAGGCGATTTCCTTTTTATGTGTATCAGTAGTCATGATCGCCTGTGCTGCCGCACTTCCGGCTTCAATGCTGTCGTCCAGCAAAGTTGCCAGTTTCTTTGCACCCGCCTGCATTTTATCAACAGGAAGCTGCATACCGATCACACCGGTTGAGCCAAGCAACACGGCATCCGCGGAAATTCCCAGAGCCTCCGCCGCAGCGTCTGCGGTCTTCTGACAATAGAGATCTCCCTCCTCCCCTGTACATGCATTGGCGATACCGGAGTTTACCACAACTGCCTGTGCCTTTCCGGTCTTTTTTACGATATTTCTGTCCCAGATGACCGGTGCCGCCTTAAATACATTCGTTGTAAACGTACCTGCCACGGTAGCCGGCACTTCACTGTACACCATCGCCATATCTGTTCTGTCCTGATACTTGATCCCCGCTGCCGTAGCTGCTGCCTTGTATCCCTTTGCCGCGGTCACACCGCCTGTGATCTGCTTCATAATTTTTCTCCTCCTTCGAAGCTGCCCCCTCATCCGGCGTTCTATATGGATTACAGCTCCATGTTCTGTCTCTTTTTTATTGGTTAAACTTTGTGATATTCGCATCATTCAATGTGAAATCATAATAGTTCAGATCCTCACGAAAGGTCCATCCGACACTTTTCCAGAAGCGGTTTCCCACCTCATTACTCTTGAATGCGATGAGGCTGACCTTGTTGATCTGCTCTGCCTGCAGCGCCCGCATGCACGCCACTGCCATTGCCTTTCCGATCCCATGTTTGCGATAATCTGCATGGACACATACATGATAAAAGCATCCACGTCTGCCGTCATGTCCGCACAAGATCGCACCGACCACCCTGTCACCGTCCAGTGCCACCATGCTCGTCGTCGGATTGCGCCTAATAAAACGCCCCACGCCCTCGGCAGAATCATCAATACTGCGGATACCAAATCCCTTGATCGTCATCCACAACTCATATACCTTATCATAATCGGCTTCCGTCATCGGACGGATCAGTATGTTCTCCTTCATAAAAACCCCTCTACGGGAAGCAGGGTACCAGTTCCAGTCCCTCCTTCTCGTCCAGTCCAAACATCAGATTCATGTTCTGCACTGCCTGCCCGGCAGCACCCTTTACCAAATTATCCAACGCACCCATCATGATGACACGTCCGGTGCGCTCGTCAATCACAAAATTGACATCCACAAAATTGCTGCCCTCTACCCATTTTGTTTCCGGGCATTCACCCTTCGGCAGCACACGCACAAAATATTCATCTGCATAATACTTCTCATAAGCTGCGCGCACCTCCGCTTCGGTTGGATACGTACCGTCCGCTTTTTTCACCAGCGAAGCATATTCCGTAGCTAAAATACCGCGGTTCATGGGTACCAGATGCGGTGTAAAATTGATCACCACTTCTTTTCCCGCCGCATAACCAAGCTGCTCCTCGATCTCCGGTGTGTGCCGGTGTGTCGCCACACCGTATGCCTTCATATTTTCATTAACCTCGCAAAACAGGTTGGGCAGCTTTGCGCCGCGCCCTGCACCGGAGGTTCCGCTCTTGGCGTCCACGATCAGCGTATTCGGATCGATGAGCCCCTCTTTGACTAATGGATAAGCTGTCAGGATAGAGCATGTCGTGTAGCATCCGGGGTTTGCGATCAATCTCGTATTTTCATTGACAAGACCACGGTTGATCTCACACAGGCCATACACCGCCTGCTCGATCAGCTGCGGAGACTGATGTTTGATCTTGTACCATTTCTCATAAGTTTCTACATCCTTGATACGATAATCAGCACTCAGATCGATAAATCTTGTCTTTTTTAACAGTTCCTCATTTAAAATACCACCCAGATAGCCCTGCGGCGTCGCGGTGAAGATCACATCCACCTGATCCGCAAGCTCCTCGATATTGTCATCAAGACATTTGTCTTCCACCAGTTCAAACATATTGCGGTAAACGCTTGCATATTTTTCATCCACGTAGCTGCGTGAGCCGTACCACTTGATCTCCACCTCTTTATGTCTAAGTAAAATGCGCACCAGTTCTGCCCCTGCATAACCGGTCGCCCCGATAATTCCTGCTTTTATCATTGTTTTATCCTTCCTGATCATATATGTAACTTTTCAGAGATACTCTCTGTCGTAATGTCTTTTCCTATACTAATACTATTTCCCCCATTCGTAAAGTGTTTTTTGCAATTTTTTGCATATTTTATGCATAATTATACATTTATCATCTATTTTATGCAGTATATTTGCATATTTTTTCAGTTGCACTGCGAAAAGAATTGATGTATGATGATAACGGACTGAAAAATAAAATAATTTACATAGAAAGGAATATCTACCATGAAAGAAAAAGTTGTTTTAGCGTACTCAGGCGGACTGGACACCACCGCGATCATCCCCTGGTTAAAGGAAACCTATGATTACGAAGTTATCTGCTGCTGCATCGACTGTGGACAGGAGGAAGAGCTGAACGGATTGGAGGAGCGTGCAAAACTCTCCGGTGCTTCCAAATTATATATTGAAGACATTACGGATGAGTTTGCAGAAGACTATATTGTACCCTGCGTGATGGGCAGCGCCGTTTACGAGCACAAATATCTGCTCGGAACCTCCATGGCACGCCCCGGCATCGCAAAAAAACTCGTTGAGATCGCCAGAAAAGAAGGCGCTGTTGCAATCTGCCACGGTGCAACCGGAAAAGGAAATGATCAGATCCGTTTCGAGCTGGGCATCAAGGCACTTGCTCCCGACATCAAGATCATCGCTCCCTGGCGTGATGACAAATGGCAGATGGATTCCCGTGAAGCCGAGATCGAGTACTGCAAGGCACACGGCATCGATCTTCCTTTCGGAACAGACAGCAGCTACAGCCGCGACCGTAACCTCTGGCACATCAGCCATGAGGGACTGGAGCTGGAGGATCCTTCTCTGGAGCCGAACTATGAGCATCTGCTCGTACTTGGCGTAACCCCCGAAAAAGCACCGGATGAGCCGGAACTTGTTACCATGACCTTTGAGGCCGGTGTTCCGAAGTCCGTCAACGGAAAAGAAATGAAAGTTGCAGACATCATCCGTGAGTTGAACCGCCTCGGCGGCAAACACGGCATCGGTATCGTAGATATCGTGGAAAACCGCGTGGTCGGCATGAAGAGCCGTGGCGTCTATGAGACACCCGGCGGAACCATCCTGATGGAGGCACATGACCAGTTAGAGGAGCTGATCCTTGACCGTGAGACCATGGCTGCCAAGCTGGAGATGGGCAAGCGTCTGGCACAGACCGTGTATGAGGGCAAGTGGTTCACTCCGCTTCGTGAGGCTCAGCAGGCATTTATTGAGTCTACCCAGAAATATGTGACCGGTGAAGTGAAATTCAGACTGTACAAAGGGAACATCACCAAGGCGGGAACGACTTCTCCGTACTCTCTCTACAGTGAGTCTCTGGCAAGCTTTACAACTGGAGATCAGTACGATCACCACGATGCGCAGGGCTTCATCACTCTGTTTGGTCTGCCTTCCAAGGTGCGTGCACTGAAGATGCTTGAAGTAAACAAGAATAAAAAATAAAATCGTTTATGATGCGAAAACAACCCCCGGAAGTTAAACACCAGACTTCCGGGGGCTCATTTTTTGCAATGCTTTTCATAGTTGTATAAATCTCTTATGACATCTCCTGCAGTTTGTCATAGTATTCCTTATATCTGTAGATCGTCCGTTGGCTGACATTCTGCCGTTTTGCGATGTCAACGATGCTCATGCCGTTTTCAAAGCATGTGACAAAATCATTGTACGCGTTCATCCATTTTTCGTTATGCTTCTTTCTTCCGCTCATTTTCCGGTTTCTGGCGGCTTCCAGTTCCTCGCGAAGATAAGCGTTCTCCTTTTCCAGCTTTTCAATTTTAATCAGTGCTTCTTCTAATGTGAGCATTTCCGAACATCTCCTTTGATCTTTATATATGCTGATTTGGGACATTTTCATTTTAGCACATTCAGAACCATTTTGTCACTGAAAATATGCGTATTTTTTACATCCACAATACTTTTTACGCGCATAAAATTATCTGAATTGTTTCTTCCAGCTCCATAGAGATGTAACCTCCATGGCAGCCTGTGACTCTGCCAAATGCTCAGAAATCGAGCTATCTTCTATTACAACATCTTCTTTTAAAGTGCCCGATCCCTCACCTGCAGTCCCAGCACTTTCCGTCCGTATCGCATTTTCATTTCCCGGATGTTCCCACGCAGGGTGATGGTCTGTGACATTCTTCTGCGCCGTCGAAATCAGATTGAAGACCGATACCGGCAAGGCAACCGACACCGGACAGAGCAGACGAAACAACACGATCAGCCACAGTACATAGGAAAAGATCTTCGGCGTGCGCCGCAGGCAAAGGCGAAGCAGCAGAACGATGCAGATCACAACCGCACCTGTCACACTCATTTTTAATATTGTATCGATCATTCGCTCTCCTCCCCGTCAGTTAACATGGTGTACGTCGTCGTACGCTTCCAGCCGAACTGCTCCTCACACAGCTTCGTCAACTCTCCGGAACGGATGGGAGCATGCTCCCAGATCAGATCCGCAAATTTTGTCTCCATCTCACCCAACTTAAATGCTTCCATACTACTTCCTCCTTACGAGCAGTTGTCTAATTCCTTTAGACACCAATAGTCTAACATCATTAGACATCGTTTTTAATGACAAATATTTGTTAGTTGCGCATGAATTTCTGTTAGTTATGAGCATGTTCTCGTTAGTTGTAAATAAGAAAGTTTAGACGCTTATAATCAGATTTTTTGCAGATTTTTGCTTGAATTGTGCATACACATATGCTATAGTGCAAAGAAACTCTTCAAGGAGGATTTTTATATGATTCAATCTACTGAAAAGGCAGAACGTACATATGAGCAGACTGCGACACACGTCGCTCTCGTAACGATCATCTGGAACCTGCTTCTTTCCATCGGCAAACTGTTTGCCGGCATTTTCGCCCATTCCGGAGCAATGATCTCCGATGCCGTGCACTCGGCTTCGGATGTGTTCAGTTCCATCATCGTCATTATAGGCGTGCGGATCGCCAGCCGGGACTCTGACAAGGAACACCCTTACGGTCATGAGCGCATGGAATGTGTCGCAGCGATCATTCTGGCAACCGTGCTGTGCATCACCGGTTTTGGTATCGGCATCAATGCATGCAAAAACATTTTCTCGGGAGATTACGCAAATCTGGCGATCCCCGGCGTGCTCGCCCTCATCGCCGCACTCGTCTCCATCATCGTCAAAGAAGCGATGTTCTGGTACACCAGACATTACGCAAAAAAAATCGACTCTGGCGCACTCATGGCAGACGCATGGCATCACCGCTCTGATGCACTCTCTTCTGTGGGCGCGCTCATCGGTATCGGCGGTGCCAGACTCGGCTTCCCGATCCTGGACTCCGTTGCCAGTGTCATCATCTGTGTATTTATTATCAAGGCAGCCTATGACATCTTCATGGATGCCATCGATAAAATGATCGACAAGGCTTGTGACGAGGAGACTGAAAAACAGCTCCGCGACTGCGCATTGGCTGTAGACGGTGTCGAGGGGATCGATCTTTTGATGACCCGTGTATTCGGAAATAAGATCTACGTGGACATTGAAATCTGTGCCAATGGTGAAAAGACACTCTGCGAAGCACACGAGATTGCAGAGGCAGTACATGATTCCATAGAGAAAAATTTCCCGAAGGTCAAACACATCATGGTGCATGTGAATCCGGTGTAAAATGACAACTGTAGAGAAACGGCGGTATTTCCTGTTGATTTTGGAATACCGCCGTTTTTGTAATTGTTTTGTATTTATACAGTAACTGTTTCTTTTTTCTACGATGCACTCGTCTTCTCAAACTGGCTCTGATACAGATCCGCATAAAATCCGCCCCGTGCGATCAGTTCGTCATGCGTACCCTGCTCAATAATGTCGCCTTCCTTCATGACAAGGATCAGATCCGCGTTTTTGATGGTAGAAAGGCGATGCGCGATCACAAAGCTCGTTCTACCCTTCATGAGATTATCCATCGCTTTCTGAATACGCTGTTCGGTTCTCGTATCCACAGAGCTGGTCGCCTCGTCCAGGATCATGATCGGATTATCCGCAAGGATCGCCCGGGCGATCGTGAGTAGCTGTTTCTGCCCCTGTGAGACATTGCTTGCTTCCTCGTTCAATTCCATCTGATAACCACCCGGCAACGTCTGGATAAAATGATGTGCATGAGCTGCTTTTGCTGCCGCAATGACTTCCTCATCCGTAGCATCCAGTCTGCCGTAACGGATATTTTCCATGATCGTACCCTTGAACAGCCACGTATCCTGCAATACCATACCAAACTGTCGGCGCAGGTCATCGCGGTTAAAATCACGGACGTCATGTCCGTCTACATAAATGGCACCCTTATTGACATTGTAGAAACGAAGGAGTAACTTAACCATTGTTGTCTTTCCGGCACCCGTGGGTCCTACGATCGCCACGGTCTGGCCTGCTTTCACTTCGCTGCTGAAATCATGGATAATGATCTTATCCGGATCATAGCCAAACTGTACATGGGAGAAGGTGACATCGCCCTTTGCCTCACCGATCTGTACCGGGTTCTCCGCAACGCTGCTCTCTTCCTCCTCGTCCAGAAACTCAAACACGCGCTCCGCTGCCGCTGCCATGGACTGCAACATGTTGGATATCTGAGCGAGTTGGTTAATGGGCTGCGTAAAATTCTTTACATACTGAATGAAGGCCTGAATATCACCAACCTCGATCACGCGCTTTGCCGCCAAAAGACTTCCGGAAACTGCCACTGCCACATAACCGAGATTGCCGACAAACACCATGATGGGCTGCATCATTCCTGAGAGAAACTGTGATTTCCATGCGGACTCATACAATTTTTCATTCGTATCATCAAATGTTTTGATGACCTGCTCCTCACGGTTAAATACTTTTACCACATTATGGCCACTGTAGATCTCCTCCACCTGACCATTAACTTCTCCCAGATATTTCTGCTGGTTTTTGAAATGTTTCTGAGAAAACTTCATAACAAACATCATCAGCATCATGGAGATCGGTAGGATCACAAGGGCGATCAGGGTCATGAGCGGGCTGATCGTCAACATCATGATAAATACACCGATGATCGTCGCAATCGATGTGATCAGCTGCGTGATCGACTGGTTCAGGCTCTGCCCCATCGTATCAACATCATTCGTGATTCGGGATAACACCTCACCAACTGTACGTGATTCGAAATACTTCATCGGCATGCGGTTGATCTTTTCTGATATTTCCCGTCTCATCCGAAACGTCATTTTCTGAGAAATACCCGTCATGATCCACCCCTGCACAAATGAAAAGATCGCACTGCACGCATAAATACTCAGTAAAATAAGAAGGACCCGCCCGATCTTTGCGAAATCGATTCCGCTGCCTCCGGACAGCTTGCTCATCAGACCATTAAACAGCTCCGTGGTGGCACGGCTTAAGATCTTCGGGCCAACGACATTGAACACCGTGCTTGCCACTGCAAAGATGCAGACAACTACTAAAGCCGGTTTATAGTTGCTCATGTATGCAAGTATTTTCCGGATCGTGCCCTGAAAATCTTTTGCTTTTTCTGAAGGTGCCCCATGTCCGTGCCCCATCGGACCACGCCTGGGGCGGTTGGTTGTCTGTGCCATCAGCAAACACCTCCTTTCAGTTCTTCCTCGGAAAGCTGCGAGCTTGCGATCTCCTGATATGCCTCACAGTTAGCGAGGAGCTCGCTGTGTGTTCCCTTGCCGACGATCTTTCCATCCTCCAGCACAAGGATCTGATCAGCATGCAGGATCGTGTTGATCCGCTGTGCGACGATAATGACGGTCGCATCCTTTGTCTTCTCTGCAAGTGCTTTTCGCAGCGCTGCATCCGTCTTGTAGTCAAGTGCTGAAAAACTGTCATCAAAGATCAAAACCTTCGGCCGCTTTGCGATCGCTCTGGCAATAGAAAGACGCTGCTTTTGTCCGCCGGAGACATTGGTTCCGCCTTGTGCGATCTCACTGTAATATTTTTCCGGTTTTTCTTCAATAAATTCTGCCGCCTGTGCAATCTCTGCAGCTTCCTTCATCTGTTCATCGGTGATCTCTTCACCGCCAAACTTCAGATTGGACTCGATATCACCGGAAAAGAGCACACCCTTCTGAGGCACCATGCCAAGCAGGCTGCGCAGCTTTTTCTGCGACAGCTCGCGGATATCGATACCATCTATTTTTATACTTCCCTCTGTCACGTCATAAAAACGAGGGATCAGATTGACAAGCGTACTCTTTCCGCATCCGGTACTTCCGATGATTGCCGTTGTCTTACCCGGTTCTGCCACGAATGAAATATGTGACAGCGCATCCTCATCGGCACCTTCATACCGGAAGGACACATCGGAGAATTCCACTTTTCCGTTCCATTCCTGTGTTTCGTCATCGCGAACCGTCCGGGCATCATGGATCGTGCTCTGCGTACGGATCACCTCTTCAATACGATCTGCAGCCACACCTGCCCGGGGCAGCATCACAGACACCATCGTGATCATCAGGAAAGACATGATGATCTGCATTGTATAAGTAATAAAAGCGATCATGTCTCCCACCTGGAGATTCCCGACATCAATACCTTTTCCGCCTACCCAGACGATCAGTACCGTCACACCGTTCATGATCATCATCATGGCGGGCATCATCA
Source organism: uncultured bacterium (assembly GCA_945828315.1). GTDB lineage: Bacteria > Bacillota > Clostridia > Lachnospirales > Lachnospiraceae > W0P33-017. The sequence continues at coordinate 18,542 of CALZQA010000054.1, forward strand.
TGGTCATCACGCGGTTTGTAAACAGCTGTGTGCGCATCAGATCCTTATTTGCCACATCAAACCGTTCTTCCTCAAAACGTTCTCTGGAGAATGCGCGGATGACCGGCAATCCGGTCAAAATCTCCCGGGATACCAGGTTCAGGCGGTCTACCAGTTTTTGCATCATCTTGAATTTCGGCAGGGTCACACCCATCAGAACCAGCACCAGTCCGCTGATCGCAACCACCGCCAGCACGATGATCCAGCCCATGCCCGTCTTTGTGCTGACTACCTTTAAAATACCGCCGATACCAAGGATCGGCGCATAGAATACCATACGCAGCAGCATTACGGACACCATCTGTATCTGCTGGATATCATTCGTGCTGCGCGTGATCAGTGAAGCAGTGGAAAAGCGGTTCATCTCTACATTTGAAAAGCCCAGTACGTTTTTAAATACTTTTCCGCGAAGTTCCATACCAATCCTGGCAGCGGTCTTTGCAGACAGATAACCACAGGCGATCGCCGCCGCCAGCATCAGGATCGACAGTCCCATCATCTTTGCTCCTGTGACCAGCAGATAATTTCTCTGCATCGCATTCAGATCAACGCCACAAGCCTCATACTCCTCCGTCACACCCTGAATCGCGATCTGCGTCAGGATCGAATCACTGATCTCCCCGAACTGTGCCAGCATCTGCTCCATATTTGCGGGATCTGCACTCATCGCAGCCATCTGAGCCGCGTCCATTCCGTTTTCGGACATCAGTTCTTCCATATGACCTGCAGCATAGAGCATCACAAAAGGCTGTTCCAGCATCTGGTTCAAGTTGCTGTGTGCTTCCTTTGTGATCTTCTGTAATTCATAGCGGTCTGTTTCCTCATTGAGCACATAGGCATCTGAAAAAGCCGCCTTTTCATCTTCTGATAAAAACTGCTGCAATGCATCGCCTGTACTGTGACGTATTTCTTTCATCACGCAGTCCTCGATACCATACTGCTGCAGTCCAACGTCTACGATACCGGAAGTGTATGTCGGCAGCGCAAGATCGCAGTATGCCTGCATGATCAGCAAAAGAATGATCGCTGCCACTGAGACCTTATGTCTCAGCAGATTTTTAAAAATATGCTTCATAAACAATCCTCCTGTGTAAAGATACGCTAAAATGGTATTTTATCCCTTGGTATTTTTTACGTCAATGCAATAAATATTAATTTTTTATAAAGTTTTATATCGAACTTGCGTTCGATTCTTTTCTGTGGTATAGTCACTTTAGAACAAATGTTCGTTTTTGTCAAGGATTCAATATTCGGTATCCTGCGATCATTATCATGCAGGCATCGGAAAGGAGAGCGCAGATCATGGAACTATGCATACAGTCCGATCTCAT
>CALZQA010000055.1 GCA_945828315.1 uncultured bacterium
GGTGGGGGGGGTATGGTTAATGTTAGCAGCAGAGAGAAGGAATGAGATATTAGCGCTTCTGAAAGAAGAAGGCCGGGTAATTGTAGCTGATCTGAGCAAAAAATATGATGTTACGGAGGAGACGATCCGACGTGATCTGGAAAAACTGGAAAATGACGGTTTTGCAGAGCGTACCTATGGCGGAGCGGTGGTCAAGGGCAGTGAGAAGGATGAGATCCCGTTTCTTGTACGCAAACGAGAGAATGTGGAGGCCAAGGTGAGGATCGCGACGGCGCTTTCGGCAACGATCCATGACGGAGACCGCATCATGCTTGATGCCAGTACGACGGCTCTATTTGTGGCAAAACAGATCAAGGACAAAAAAAATATCACGGTCATTACAAATTCCATCGAAATTCTGTTGGAGCTCTCTGACGTGCAGGACTGGAAAGTGCTTTCCACCGGCGGTTCCTTAAAGGGGAGAGCGCTGTCTTTGCTGGGTTATCAGGCGGAGCGCATGGTGGATGGATTTTTTGTGGATAAAGCGATCATCTCCTGCAAGGGTGTGGATCTGCAGAAAGGTTTTACCGATTCCAATGAGCTGGATGCCGGGATCAAGAAGCAAATGTTAAATTCTGCGACAAAACGTATCATGGCAGTTGACAACGCTAAGTTCAATCATTTATCATTTACACAGGTAGTCGATTTTTCGGGAATCGATGTTTTGGCTACAGATAAAAAACTCACGCCGGAGTGGGAAGCCCGCTTGCGGCAGAGTGATGTGGAGATCATATATACAGATGAACAAAAATGAGACCTATTATTTTATTGTAAATGGTAATGCCGGAGTCGGGAGAAAGAAAAGTATCTGGAAGCATGTGCTCAAGCCGGAGCTGATCCGCCGGGGTGTGCATTTTCATCAATATGAGTGCTCTTATCCGGGGCATGGTACGAAGATCGCCTCTCAGATCATGGCAGAGCATACGGGTCAGCTGATGCTGATTGTTGTGGGCGGTGACGGTACCTTTAATGAGGTGCTGAACGGTATTACGGATTTTGAGCGGGTGACCGTAAGCTACATTCCGGCGGGTTCTGCCAATGATCTGGGTTATGCCCTGGGGATCTCAAGTGACCCGTTGCGTGCATTGACACAGATCCTGGATGGCGGAAGGATCTACCGGATGGATATTGGAAAGACAACGTTTCATCGGGATGGAACGAGCCGCTATTTTGCCATCAGCTCGGGGATCGGACTGGATGCGGAGGTCTGCAGACATTCCGGCAGAGGCAGACTGAAGGTGCTGCTGAATCGCATTCATCTCGGCAAAATGATCTATATGCTCAACACGGTCCGCCTTGTTCTTGCATATCCGGCCACTGACGGCAAGCTGGTATTTGCAAATGAAAACGGAGAACTGACGGAGCGCAGGGTACACCGGCTTCTCTTTCTTGCAGGCATGAATCAGCCATACGAAGGCGGACATCTGGCAATGGCAGCCGGCGCAAAGTCAGATGATGGCAGGCTTTCCTTTGCGATGGCTCATGATCTGAGCAATGTGAAGGCGCTGTTTAGTCTGGCACTTCTGGCATTAAAGCTCCACGAACGGATCCCAGGCTATGAGGTGGTGGATGCGCGCGTGTGCCATGTCATGTTAAAGGACAATCTGGAGGTACATACGGACGGAGAAACCTTCGGTGGTCAATGGGACATCACCATCGAGTGTCTCCCGAAAAAATTGCAGCTTCTGCTTTAAGAAAATCAGGAATAAAAGAAATTCCCCTTTCATACTATCTATTAAGTGATCAAGCGTGGCAGCACGTCTCATGAATCACGGGCCTGTGAGCCGGATTAGTATAGTAGAAAGGGGATTTTATTTTTATGTCTGATATGTTACGTGCGGAATACAATCTGTATAAGGATATCCGCGACAGGACCGGAGGAGAGATCTACATCGGTGTAGTAGGTGCCGTTCGTACCGGAAAATCAACGTTTATCAAACGTTTCATGGAATTGATGGTGCTGCCGCATCTTGAGGATGAACATGAGCGGGAGCGGCTGACGGATGAACTGCCCCAGGCGGCAACCGGCAAAGTTGTGATGACGACGGAGCCGAAATTTATTCCGAAGGAGGCTGCACAGATCCGTGTGGCAGACGATCTGGATATCAAAGTGCGGATGATCGATTGTGTGGGCTATATGATCGACGGCGCCAGCGGTCATATGGAAGACGGAAAAGAGCGCATGGTGAAAACGCCTTGGTTCGAAGATGAGATTCCTTTTACGCAGGCAGCAGAGCTGGGCACACAGAAAGTCATCCGGGATCATTCCACCATCGGTATCGTGATGACGACTGACGGATCCATCACGGATATTCCAAGAGAGTCCTATGAACCAGCGGAACGCCGAACGGTGGAGGAATTGAAAAAGAGCGGCAAACCGTTTCTGATGATCTTGAATACAAATAAGCCTTACAGTGAGAGTTCCAAGGCGCTGGCAAATCAGCTGATGGAGCAGTATCAGGTGGCAGTGCTGCCGCTGAACTGTGACCAGTTACATATGGAGGATGTAAATCGGATCCTGGAGGAGATCTTATACGAATTTCCGGTGAGCCAGCTGGAGTTTTATCTTCCAAAATGGGTGGATGTGCTGGAGATCGATCACCCGATCAAGCAGCAGTTGCTCATGCATGCAAAAGAACTGTTGAATAAGGTCACCAATGTGCGTGATTTTAAAGAACTTGTCCTGCCGGAGCCGGATGAATATGTAAAGGAAATTCGAAAGGAGGGGCTGCGTCTTTCCGATGGTGTCGGGACACTTCGCATGGAGGTGGACGACAAATACTACTATGAGAACATCAGCCGCATGGCGGGTGTCACGGTAAACGATGAGTATGAGCTGATCGCGCTCGTGCGGGAGCTTTCGCAGAAAAAGCAGGAATATGAGAAGGTGGCCGATGCGATGCAGTCTGTAAAAATGCGCGGATATGGAGTGGTAACTCCGACACTTTCCGACATCAACATGGAGGAACCACAGCTGATGAAACACGGAAGCAAGTACGGTGTGCGCATGAAGGCCAGCTCACCGTCCATCCATATGATACGTGCAAACATTGAGACAGAGATCGCGCCCATCGTAGGCAGTGAGGAGCAGGCGAAGGATCTGATCAATTATATCAAAGCCGGAAAATCAGATGACGGAGGTGTATGGAACACAAATATTTTCGGCAAAACGGTGGGAGAACTGATGGAAGATGGCATCCGCAGCAAGATCAGCCGCATGGATGACGAGTGTCAGATGAAACTGCAGGATACGATGCAGAAGGTGGTCAACGATAACAATGGCGGGCTGGTTTGCATTATTTTATAGTGTGGGTGCTTTTCACACCCACGACACGCGCTGAGAGCATAGTGTGTATAAGCCGGGGAGGCGGCAGTGTCCCCGGCTTGTTTTTTTGCCGGAAGATGAGTATAATATCCGAGTGGGCAGCCAGCTGCATGGACACCGGAAGCAGCTGTTACACATGAAGGAGAAGATTGATGAACGTAAGAAAACAATTTATAAAATATGTCTCTCAAAATATATTCGGGATGATCGGTATATCACTGTATATTCTGGCGGATACTTTTTTTATTTCACAGGCAGTGGGCGCGGACGGTATCACGGCGCTCAATCTGGTACTTCCGCTGTACAGCTTTATTTTTGCCATCGGTCAGATGATCGGCGTGGGAAGTGCCATACGGTTTGCCGTTGAGAAAGGGCAGGGCAAAAAAGAAAAGTACCCGTGGTTTTCCAATGCGCTCATCTGGGCGACGATCTTTGGCGCTGTGTTTACGGTGATCGGCTTTGCATTCCCGGAGCAGCTGGTGATGCTGATGGGCGGAGATGCATCCATCGTAGCGGTGGGTGCTCCGTACACTCGGATCTTTATGAGCTTTTCCATCTTTTTTATGTGGAACCATGTGTGCAACGCCTTTGTGCGAAATGACGGGGCACCTACGGTGGCAATGGCTGCGACACTGTTTAGCAGTCTGTTTAATATCGTGTTTGACTATGTGCTGATGTATCCGCTTGGAATGGGCATGGTGGGTGCTGCGCTGGCGACTGCATGCTCACCGATCGTAGGTGTGCTCATCTGTCTGATCCATATTCTGTCAAAAAAGTCGTTACTGCATTTCCATTTTGTGAGACCGGATTTTAGGCGGCTTTGTCTGGCGTGTCAGGTGGGTGTATCCGCGTTTGTAGGAGAAATGTCTTCCGGTGTGACGACGCTGGCATTCAACTATCTGATCCTTGGACTGACCGGAAATACCGGTGTTGCGGCTTATGGTGTGGTGGCGAACCTTGCGATCGTGGCGGTGGCACTGTTCAATGGTATTGCACAGGGTTCCCAGCCGTTGATCAGTGATTACTACGGTAGAAATGAACAGGGAGTCATCCGCCGCGTGATCCGGATGGGATTGCGTCTGTCATTTGTATTTGCGGTATTGATCGTGATTGTCGTGTGGCGGTTTGCATCACCCATCACAGCAATCTTTAACAAGGCGAAAGATCCGGTGCTGGCAGCGTATGCGGAGGAAGGTTTGCAGCTGTATATGTTGGGATTTTTCTTCGCCGGATGGAATATGTTAGGGGCTTCGGTGCTCAGCGCAATGGAGCAGGCAAAGGCGGCATTTGTGGCATCCATGTTACGAGGATTTGTATTGATCCTGCTCTGTGCCTTTGTGCTGGCGGCGATCTTCGGAATGACAGGTGTGTGGCTGGCGTATCCGGCAGCGGAGGCGCTGACGCTGGTGGTGACCTTTGTGGGGCTGTATAAGAGCCTGCATATAGGAAACACGGATATCGGAAAATAAGTATGCGAAGATACCGGACAGTTACTGCAAATGTATGAGATTCGGAAAGAAAAAGGATTTTGATGAGAAGATGAGAAAACGAAAAGAAAAGAGAATCGGAGACAGAACTGGAGATAAAAAAAATATGGCAAAATGGTTATTGATCATCGCAGGTTTGGTTATTATTTTTGGCGCAGCACTTGTAGTGGCGGCTATGATCGCGATCTATCAGGGCGCGAAGGGACAGACTGTGGCGGCGGACACTCCGGCGGTGGTTCTGGGCTGCCATGTCAAGGACGGTCGCCCGAGCCGTATTCTGGGCGAGCGGATTGATGCCGCCTATGAGTATCTGTCAAGCCATCCGCAGGCGATCGCTGTGCTCTCCGGCGGACAGGGAGAGGATGAGGCGATTTCCGAGGCGGAGTGCATGTACCGGGAGCTGACGGCGCGCGGCATTGATGGCAGCCGCCTTTACAAGGAGGAGTCGTCGGTCAATACGCCGACGAATCTGCGCCATTCCCGCGAGATCCTGGAGGAGGTGCTCGGCGCGGACAGTGCATGGGCCGAAAACCACGAGACCGCGCTCATCACGAGTGAATTTCACTGTTATCGGGGCAGTTTCCACGCCAGACAGGAGGGTCTGACACCTGTGGCATATGCCTCAAAGACTGCGATGCCCTATGTGATGCCCTTTTATCTGCGGGAGATCGTGGCTGTTGTGTACACGTGGTTTTTCAGGTGAGGAAAAAACGCTGTGACCTTGCTTCTTGACGTTGGTTTTGGTAAAATATTAGATAATTCTTTTTAAAGGAGACGCTATCATGAACGAAGTATATGAAAAATTAGTAAAATGCTACGAAAGCGTAAAGGCGAAGATTGACTTTACTCCGGAGGTGGCTCTTATTTTAGGCTCCGGACTTGGGGATTACGCAGACCAGATCGACGTGGTCGCAACACTGGATTATAAAGAGATCGAGGGCTTTCCGGTATCCACGGTTCCGCTGCATAAGGGACGGTTCGTGTTTGGATATGTGGAGGACGTACCGGTTGTGATCATGCAGGGACGCGTGCATTATTACGAGGGCTATTCCATGACGGATGTGGTACTGCCGACCCGTCTGATGAAGATGATGGGCGCAAAAGTACTGTTTCTGACAAATGCTTCCGGCGGTATCAAACAGGGCTTCCATGCAGGTGATTTCATGCTGATCAAGGATCACATTTCCTGCTTCGTGCCTTCTCCGTTATTGGGCGCAAATATTGAGGAGCTTGGAACTCGGTTCCCGGATATGAGCCATGTGTATGACGAGGATCTGCAGCAGATCGCGAAGAAAGCGGCTTGTGACTTGGGAATCAATTTAAAGGAAGGCGTGTATGTCCAGCTGACCGGGCCTGCCTATGAGACTCCTGCCGAGATCAATATGTGCCGTGTGATGGGTGCGGATGCAGTCGGTATGTCCACTGCATGTGAGGCACAGGCAGCGAAGCATATGGGCATGAAGGTTGTCGGCATTTCCTGCATTTCCAATCTGGCAGCAGGCATCTCTCCGAAGCCTCTGACCCATGCGGAGATCACGGAGACCGCAGATGCAGTCGCACCGATGTTCAAGCAGTTGCTGACGGAGACGATCAAAGGGATCGCAAAGACACTGTAGTGATGGAGGAGAAAATACGAGAATGAATGTACGTTTTTACAATGCGAAAGTCCTCTGTTTAAAGGATGACGCGAAGCGTGAGTATCAGATCATCGAAGGCGAGCTCTGGGTGCGCGGTGATTCCATCGCCTATATCGGTGACGGAAGCGATACAGGCAATGTGTTGAAACCCGGTGAGGTGATCTTGTGGGATCGGGAGATCGATGCATGCGGAAAGCTGATCCTTTCCGGCTTTAAAAATGCCCATACCCATACGGCGATGACGTTCCTGCGGTCTTTTGCGGATGATCTTCCGCTGCAGAGCTGGCTGTTTGATCAGGTATTTCCCAGAGAGGGACAGCTCACGGAGGACGATGTTTACTGGCTGAACATTTTAGGTATCATGGAGTATCTGACCAGTGGTATCACATCCAATTTCGATATGTACTTCTTCCCGCCGGTGGATGCAAAGGCATCGGCAGATACGGGATTTCGTACGGTGCAGACAAGCGGCTTGAACAACTTTGGCGGCACTGTAGAACTCATGGAGGAAAACTATCATATTGTCAATGAGATGAGTGAGCTGACCAGCTTTATTGTCGGTTTTCATGCAGAATACACCACATCCATGGAACTGATGGAAGGCGTTGCAAAGCTGGCGCAGAAGCTGAAAAGTCCGGTTTTTTTGCACAACTCTGAGACGAAGTCTGAGGTGGAAGAGTGTATCGGCCGTTGGAACAAGACGCCGACACAGCTCACCGAAGATCTGGGCATGTATGCGTACGGTGGCGGCGGTTATCACTGCGTCTGGATGGCGTATGCGGACTTTGAGATCTTCAAAAAGCGTGGGCTGACCGCGGTGACAAATCCGGCTTCCAATCTGAAGCTGGCCAGCGGTATCGCACCCATCAGCCGTTATCTGAAAGAGGGCATTCCCGTGGCGATCGGAACTGACGGACCGGCCAGCAACAACTGTCTGGATATGTTCCGTGAAATGTTCCTGACGACAGCACTGGCAAAGGTAAAGGATATGGATGCGGCAGCAGTTCCTGCAAACGAGGTGCTCTACATGGCGACCACCGCAGGTGCCCGGGCGATGGGGCTTTCAGACTGCGATGATCTCGCAGTGGGTAAAAAGGCTGATCTTGTTATGATCGATCTTATGCAGCCGAATATGCAGCCGGAGAATAATCTGGTGAAGAATCTGGTCTACAGCGGCAGCAAGCAGAATGTGGCGATGACGATGGTAAACGGACGCATTCTCTATGAGAACGGTGCATTTGACATCGGTTTTGACCCGAAGGAGATCTACGCGAAGGCAAATGCCATCATCGGCAGAATGAAATAGTTTTTGTTTTTAGAGGTTTGAAAAGAGTATGAACGTCTTATTTATTCATCACAGCTGCTTTATCGTTGAACTGGATACAAAGGTACTGGTGTTCGATTATTTTAACGGCGACCGGATAAACGGCTATCATTTCGGTGGCATTCTTCCACAGTACGATGCGGACACGCCTATGTATTTTTTCGCCAGCCACAAGCATCAGGATCATTTTGATATGGATATTTACCGGCTTGCGGAGCGCTATGAGAATATCCATTACATTATTTCCAAGGATGCGAAGCTGAGTCCGAATTTTTTGAAAAAGCATGGCATTGATCCGGCAATCCGCGAGAAGATCACCTATGTTACCAACAACGAGGAGTACCTTGTGGATGACGTGAAGGTTCGTACCTATCTGTCGACGGACGCGGGTGTGGCATTCGCGGTGGAGGCTGACGGGAAGCACATTTACCACGCGGGTGATCTGCATAACTGGACCTGGGAGGGCGCGGGTGATCTTGTGAATGGCAAGATGGAGCGCGGTTACAAACACCAGATCAATCAGATGGCGGATACGTTTTTTGATGTGGCCTTTGTAGTGCTGGATCCGAGACTGGAGCAGCACAAATTTAAGGGTTTTGACTATTTTATGAAAAATGTTTCTGCAAAGTATGTGTTCCCGATGCACTGCTGGCAGGAGTTCGGCATTATCGATGAGTATCTGAGCCGTATCTCAAACCCTGCATTTACCGGACGCATCATGCGCGTGGAACATGAAAATCAGATTTTTGAGGGCTTGGAATAATGAAGGTTACGATTTTTACAGACGGGGCAGCCAGAGGAAATCCCGACGGTCCCGGAGGCTATGGCGTAGTGCTCCGCTATGTGGACAGTAAAGGCGGCGTGCATGAAAAAGAGCTGTCTGCCGGTTATCAAAAAACGACCAACAACCGCATGGAACTGATGGCGGCGATCCGCGGACTGCAGCAGCTGAACAGGCCCTGCGAGGTGGACTTGTACTCGGATTCCAAGTATCTGACGGATGCGTTTAATCAGGGGTGGATCTATAACTGGCAGCTGAAGGGATGGGTGAAATCCGATAAAAAGCCGGTGAAAAATATTGACCTGTGGAAGGCGCTTCTGACGGCGATGGAGCCCCACAAGGTGCATTTTATCTGGGTCAAAGGACACGACGGACATCCGGAAAATGAGCGCTGTGATCAGCTGGCGACCAGCGCGGCGGACGGCACGGGGCTATTGGAGGACGTGGAGTTGGTGTGAACTGACTGCCCGGAGTTATTTGCAAAATTGATCCGGAACTGAATAGTTGCACTTTACAGAGGCAAAACACTGGATTATAATAAAGTATTGGGTAAACAGTGACTGGAAGCATATCAGACAGTTGCGATAAACGGAAAAAACAGGAGGTTTTTGCTATGATAGCGATTTTGGGAAGCTTTTTACAATATCTGATCATCATGATCCTTTTGGCAGCGATCGGCGTGGCAGGTGCAGTTGTGGGGAAAAAACTGCGTGAGCGCAAGGATGCCAAGACGGCTGCGATGACCGCAGAAGATAAAGAATAAAATGTAACGATAAGCTTTAGCGGAATCGAGCTGGGGTCTTATAGTTACAGAATAACATATTTATGGAGGAAACACCGTGAAGAAGAAGTATGGCGTAAATGAACTGCGCAAAATGTATCTGGAATTTTTTGAGAGCAAGGGACATCTGGCAATGAACAGCTTTTCCCTCGTGCCTCACAATGACAACAGTCTGCTCCTCATCAATGCAGGAATGGCACCGTTAAAGCCTTATTTTACCGGACAGGAGATTCCGCCCCGCAGACGTGTGACCACCTGTCAGAAATGTGTGCGCACAGGCGATATTGAAAATGTGGGAAAGACTGCAAGACATCTGACGTTTTTTGAGATGCTCGGAAACTTCTCCTTTGGAGATTATTTCAAGCATGAGGCGATTGCATGGTCCTGGGAGTTTTTGACAAAAGTTCTGGGTCTTGAGGAGGACCGTCTGTATCCTTCCATCTACGGCGAGGATGAGGAAGCATTTGAGATCTGGAACAAAGAGATCGGCATTCCGGCCGACCGCATCATCCGTTTTTACCGCGATCCGGAGACCGGCGAGTGCGATAACTTCTGGGAGCACGGCGCAGGTCCCTGTGGCCCCTGCTCTGAGATTTATTATGACCGCGGCGAGAAGTACGGCTGCGGAAAGCCTGACTGTAAAGTAGGCTGTGACTGTGACCGTTTCATGGAGGTATGGAACAACGTATTTACCCAGTTTAACGGTGACGGACACGGTGGCTATGAGGAACTGGAGAATAAAAATATCGATACCGGAATGGGTCTGGAGCGTCTGGCTGTCGTGATGCAGGATGTAGATTCTGTCTTTGATATCGACACGATGAAGGCTATCCGCGATCATATCTGCAAGCTTTGCGGGAAAACATATCAGCAGGATGCATTGGATGATATCAGCATCCGTCTGATCACAGACCATATCCGTTCCACGACTTTCCTTATTTCTGACGGTGTCATGCCCACGAATGAGGGCCGCGGCTATGTGCTGCGCCGCTTGATCCGTCGCGCGGCAAGACACGGAAGAATGTTAGGTATTGAAGGAACCTTTATGGCAGATCTGGCAGCAACCGTGATCCGTGAGAGCAAGGATGGATATCCGGAGCTGGAGGAGAAGAAGGACTTTATCTTTAAGGTACTGACACAGGAGGAAGAGCAGTTCAACAAGACCATCGATCAGGGCTTAAAGATCCTTGCGGATATGGAAAAGGATATGGAGGCAGCCGGCGAGAAGGTGCTGTCCGGCGAGAATGCCTTCAAGCTGTATGACACCTACGGATTCCCGGTAGATCTGACCGCCGAGATCCTGGAGGAGAAGGGATATACGTTAGATCAGGCAGGCTTTGACGCATGCATGAAAGAGCAGAAGGAAAAAGCCCGCGCAGCGAGAAAAGAGACAAACTATATGGGTGCGGATGCCACCGTTTATGATGAGATCGATCCCGCGGTCACTTCCACATTTGTCGGATATGATCAGACCAGCGCAAAGTCAAAGATCACCGTGCTCACTACAGAGAGTGAGCTGGCAGAGGCGCTGACTGAGGGTGTGAACGGAACCGTGATCGTGGATGAGACACCGTTCTATGCAACCATGGGTGGACAGATCGGTGACACCGGTGTGATCAAGACCGCTGAGGGTGAGTTTACCGTAAGTGATACCATCAAGTTGAAGGGTGGTAAGATCGGACATGTCGGAACCTGTACCGCCGGCATGATCAAAGTCGGCGACGAGGCAGAGCTCACGATCGACACGGTACGCAGAGCAAGGATCTGCAAGAACCACTCCGCAACACACTTATTACAGAAGGCACTGCGTGAGGTGCTGGGCACACACGTTGAGCAGAAGGGTTCTAATCAGGATGCTGACCGCACGAGATTTGACTTCTCTCATTTCTCTGCAATGACCGCAGAGGAGCTGCAGAAGGTGGAAGATATCGTCAATGCGAAGATCAATGAGGCAATCCCGGTTGTGACCGAGGTCATGAGCATCGATGAGGCGAAGAAGTCCGGTGCGATGGCTCTGTTCGGTGAGAAGTACGGCGAGAGTGTCCGCGTTGTTTCCATGGGAGATTTCTCCAAGGAGCTGTGCGGTGGAACGCATGTAAAGAATACTGCGGATATCAAGGCATTTAAGATCGTTTCCGAGTCCGGTGTGGCAGCAGGCGTGCGCCGTATCGAGGCAATCACGGCTGACGGTGTATTTGCATATTATGATACGATCGAGAAGACGCTGGAGGAGGCTGCAAAGCTCTTAAAGACGAATCCGGCGGGTGTAGTAGATAAGATCACACATCTGCAGGCAGAGGTCAAGAGCCTCAATAGTGAGATCGAATCCATGAAGTCCAAGGCAGCAAAGGATGCACTTGGTGATGTGATGGATCAGGTACAGGATGTGAAGGGCGTGAAGTTCCTTGCGACAAAGCTTGAGGGCGTGGACATGAACGGACTGCGTGATCTGGGAGACCAGCTCAAGAACAAGCTGGGTGAGGGCGTGATCCTGCTGGCATCCGTGGCAGATGGAAAGGTCAACCTGGTAGCGATGGCAACCGATGAGGCCCAGAAGGCAGGCGCACATGCAGGCAATCTGATCAAGAGTATTGCGTCCATCGTAGGCGGAGGCGGCGGTGGCCGTCCAAACATGGCACAGGCAGGCGGAAAAAATCCGGCAGGTGTGGATGACGCGTTAAAAGAGGCAGTCAATGCGCTGAGTGCACAGATTAAATAAATTTCATGAGGGGGTATTTTACTATGGGACGTTTACAGGACAAGGTAGCGATCATTACAGGAGGAAATTCCGGTGTCGGAGCAGCTACAGCGCTTCTTTTTGCAAAGGAGGGTGCAAAGGTAGTGATCACTGCACGGCGCCAGCCCCAGCTGGAGGAGGTTGCTGCAAAGATCCGTGAGGCAGGCGGAGAGGTTCTGCCGGTCGTTTCCGATATTTCCAAAAAGGGCGATGCGGATAAACTTGTGGCAAAAGCAGTAGAAGCTTACGGAAAAGTGGATGTTTTAGTCAATAATGCCGGTGTGCTGGAGGAGGGCTTAAAGCCCATCGATCGCGTGAATGATGATGATCTGGATCGTATCCTTGATATCAACACAAAGGGAACCATGTACTGTATGCGTGCAGCATCTGCAGAGATGTCAAAGACAGGCACCGGTTCTATCGTCAATGTAGCTTCTGTTGCAGGTGTGATGGGATGCGGCGGCGCTGCATATGTTTCTTCAAAGGCAGCCATCATCGGCGTGACAAAGCACACAGCGCTTCGCTTTGCAGGTACAGGCATCCGCTGTAACGCAGTCTGCCCGGGTACGATCGTGACACCGATGGTTGCAGGCATGAATCCTGCAAACATGGATGCGGATATGTTCGGACAGATGGCAAAGCATAGTGACCTGAAGGTTCAGCCGTGTATGCCTGAGGATGTGGCAAACATCCTGCTTTTCCTGGCATCTGATGAGTCACGTGCGATCACAGGTCAGGCACTTGTAACAGATTTCGGTGGCACGTTATAACATAGTAACTGTTCAGAGTCATTCGCAAAATCGCTGTGATTTTTTTCAAAACAGCCTTGACGAACTGAAAATATATGGTATAATTATTTGCAGTGCAATTAGGAAATAGAACCTTACAGTTGATGTGCACAATTTACAACTGGAGGGAGGTTAGGTGTAAGAATGTCTAGTGTTACCGTAAAAGAGAACGAGACTTTAGATAGCGCTTTACGCAGATTCAAGAGAAACTGTGCAAAGGCAGGTATCCAGCAGGAGATTCGCAAGAGAGAGCATTATGAGAAGCCCTCTGTAAAGCGCAAGAAGAAATCTGAAGCAGCTAGAAAGCGTAAATATAACTAATCCAGTTATAAGCAATGAAACCCCGGAGCGAAAGCGCCGGGGTTTTTGTTCAACCGAAGCTTTGATTTCTGTGAAAGCGCGTGATATCGAAAGAGGAAATCGCATCAGATAACCTGTGAAAAGAAGAAAGAGAGGACGTTATATGAATTTCAGTACAAACAGTAGTTTTTTGTATGTTCTGGCGGTCTGTGTCATTATATTTGTGCTGGCGCAGTCGGTTTATTTTCTGGTCAGGGCATACCGGAGAGGAAAAGCCATCGGGATGGAGACGGCAGTCTTGAAAAAGACCGTTCTGTCTACGGCAGTATTTACGATTGCACCGGCAATCTCTATTTTGCTGGGTGTGGTGACATTATCAAAATTTTTAGGCATTCCGTTGCCCTGGATCCGCATGAGTGTGATCGGCGCGATCACCTATGAGCTTCCGGCAGCCACTTCCACAGCAAATGCACTCGGTATCTCATTATCTGAGACGATCACGGACCCGAAGGTATATTCAGCGATCGCGTGGGTGATGACGCTTGGCATTCTGCCGAGTATCGTACTGCCGCCTATTCTGATGAAACGGATCCAGGGTGGTGTCATAAAGATCAAAAATAAGGACAGTAAATGGGGCGATATTTTTATGACAGCGATGTTTCTGGGTATGATCTCTGCATTTCTAGGTATGGTGTTTGCAGATGTGCGAAAGGGACTTGCAGGATTTATCCCCATCTTTGTGCTGCTTGTATCAGCACTGATCATGTGTATCTGCGGTCTGTTGATCAAAAAGTGTAAGATGAAATGGCTGGAAACATATGCGTTATCAATCAGTATGGTCGGTGCAATGATCTTTGCAGTACTGATCACACCGCTGATCGTCTAGGAGGTGCAGGATGAAGAATTCGATGGATTACAGGGAATATATGGAAAAAACGGACCGTGTCGGCAAGATCTGGATCTGGACAGCACTTGTTGTTGTGCTTATGGTTCCGGTGGCTATCTGCGTCTATTACCATGCATGGCCGAGTGGACAGGCGGTGTTAAAGGGTTTGATCGGTGTAGCGCCCATCTATTGGACAGTCGGTGTGATCGAAGTCATTACATATACACCGATGCTCGGAACCGGCGGTACTTATCTTGCATTTGTGACCGGAAATCTCACCAGTATCAAGGCACCCAGTGCCTTGAACGCAATGGAAAATGCAGATGTAAAACCGGGTTCTGAGGAAGGGGAGGTCATTTCCACGATGGCGATCGCGACAAGCTCGATCGTTACGACACTGGTGATCGCACTGGGTGTCATCGGACTGTCTGCGCTGGCACCAATTTTGGACTCACCGGTACTGGCACCGGCATTTGATAACATTTTACCGGCGCTCTTTGGCGGACTTGCGGTTGTTTATGTCAGCAAAAACTGGAAGATCTCACTGGCACCGCTCATTTTTATGGTGGTATTGTTTTTACTTGTCCCGTCGCTGGCGGGCTCTGTCGGAGTTTTAGTTCCCGTCGGTGTCCTGGTAGCACTGGGTGCGGCAAGGATCATGTACAAGAAAGGATGGCTGTAAGATGACAGGTATTATAGTTGGTATTGTGGCAGGTATCGTGCTTTTATTTCTTGCAGTGATCCTTGTTCGGACGATCCGGTTTACACCAGCTGCCATGCCTCCTGTAGAAGAGGATCATATTTCTGTAAACCGTGAAAAAATCGTTTCGGATATGTCGGAAATGATCCGCTGCAAAACGGTCTCTAACCGTGATGAGACACAGGTAGACCGGGGAGAATTCGTAAAATTTGAGCGTGTGCTTTCTGAGCGTTTTCCGCTGGTGCATGAGAAGTGTACCTTAGAGCATGTGGGGAAGACGGGTCTGCTCTATCATTGGAAAGGAAAGTATGACGATAAGCCTGCGGTGTGCATGGCCCATTATGATGTGGTTCCGGTGGATGAGGATGGCTGGGACAAGCCGGCCTTTGAAGGACTGGTGGAGGATGGTTATATCTGGGGCAGAGGTACGCTGGATACGAAGGGTACGCTCTGTGGTGTGTTGGAGGCAGCAGAACAGCTGTTATCTGAGGGTTTCGAGCCGGAACATGATATCTACTTTTCTTTTTCCGGAGAGGAGGAAATTGATGGAGAGAGCTGCCCGGCGATCGTAGCGCACCTGGAGGAGCTGGGCGTGAAGCCGTGGATCGTGCTAGACGAAGGCGGTGCTGTTGTGGAAAACAGTTTCCCCGGGGTGATAAAAGAGAGCGCCATGATCGGCATCGGCGAAAAGGGCAGTGTGAACATGAATTTCGCGATCGAAGGTCAGGGCGGACATGCGTCCACGCCGCCTGTACATACCAATCTGGGACAGCTTTCGGAGGCGGTGACACGCATTGAAAAATCACCCTTTCCCCGTCAGCTTACAAAGCCTGTGAAGGAAATGTTTGATGCGATGGGGCGACATTCCAGCTTTTTGTATCGGATGATCTTTGCAAATCTGTGGTGTTTTCTTCCGCTTTTGGATATGATCTGTAAAAAATCCGGCGGAGAGCTGAACGCGATGATGCGATCTACTGTGGCAGTGACACGGATGGAGGGCAGCAAGGCATACAATGTACTTCCGCCGAAAGCCAGCTTTGGCATCAATATGCGTCTGATGGGAACGGACACGATCGAGAGCGCGACGGCATACTTGAATCAGGTCATCAATAACAGCGCCATCCACGCGGAGCTTGTGAATGGTATGAATCCGTCCATTTATTCAGATACCTCCTGTGATGCATGGGAGATGCTCTGTCAGGTCATTCATAACACCTGGCCGGAGGCGATTGTATCTCCGTATCTGATGATGGCGTGCAGTGATTCCAGACACTACTGCCGCATTACTGATCGTGTGTACCGTTTTTCTGCAATGAAGTTGTCTAAGGAAGAACGTGCGATGATCCACGGAAATAATGAGCGGATACCGATCGATACGCTGGTGAAGACAGTAGAGTTTTATGTGCGGTTTTTAAAGAATCTGTAAAAAGTCTCTTTTTGTTAAGGAGGAAGTTTTTATGGCAGAGATTCAATTAGGAGTTGTGGAGGCGCGCATTTCCAAATCGGAGTTTTATGCATTGCAGAGTCGGCAATTTGTGGATGATACGTTTGACGGTTCACTGCCGGCATTTATCGCAGCGTTCACGAAGCACAAAAAGCTGACAGCTGAGGAAGCAGAGGAAATCCGGCGCATGATCGATGGGGCAAAGGAGGAGTGAGTATGGATGCACTCGCGAATACGCTGGAGATAAAGAAGAATTCTTGAAGAATTCCGGAAACAACAGATGGATGTTATTAAAAAGACAGGGCTTTGCATTTACCGTTTATTCCGTTTACAGTGTTGCTATTTACTCCCTCGGCTCTTATCTGATCATGTATGTTTTGCCAATCGATGTAAACTTTGTGTCACCGTTGGCGGGAAGTGATCTGCTCTTATGCGCTATTTTCGGAGGAGTTATTTCAGGAATCGGAAGCGGTCTGACCATCAGGCATGGTGGCGCGATTGACGGTATAGATGTTTTGTCTGTTATATTTGCGAAGCGGTTAGGATTATCGATAGGCTCATTCGTAATGATATTTAATCTGATGCTGTATATTGTGTGTGGAATCGTTCTTAATAGTTGGATTCTGCCACTTTATTCCATCATCACATATTTTGTGGCGTCAAAAACCATAGACTTTATTGTGGATGGTTTTGACAGATCAAAATGTGCAATGATCGTGACAAAAAAGATTTCGGATGTGATCAGGCAACAGGAAACCGGCGCCGGAAGATGATTCCGGCGCCGGTTGTAATCTTATGATTCTGTAGTAATTGATACAACTTTTCCATTTTTGACCTTGACCTTAAAACCTAATCCGAGACCAGGCTGTGTCACATAACATTCTTTGAATGTCTCTCTGGGATATGATACTTTACCATCCTCTCCGCCAGTCGCATAGAATTTACAGTTTTTCGAAAGGATAAATGTTATTTTCTTGTACTTCATGGTTTTGCCGGAAAAATATTTTTCGGATACTTTGGATGATGAAGTGGATTTTGCAAAAGTCCCCTTTATGATCAGCTTGTTTCCGTCCAATTTCATGGAATAAATTCCGTCTTTCTGCCCGCTCATGCAGCTGTAATAATAAGTCGTACTCGACGTGCTTGTGGCAGCCGGCGCGCTGACCGGCATGATAGTGCCCAGAAGCAGAATCATTGCAACAATTACGATGGATCTTGTTTTTTTACTCATAGATGTTTCCTCCTCGTTTGATGTAAAATATTGATTTTATTATACTATACATATTAACAATGTAAAGGATGAGCATAAAAGAAGAATATCGGAAAGTTGATGGTATTGTTCCGAAAAATTATTGACAAACTTCCGAAATGAACATATCATAAAATCAGAAAGTCAGACAGGAGGTGCGCATAATGGATGATCGAATGACGGCAAAAGAAGCGGCGAAGCTATGGAATCTGACGGAGCGGAGAGTAACCAGCCTTTGTAAAGAAGAAAAGATATATGGTGCCAAGAAGCAGGGGCGGCTTTGGACGATACCGGTTGATGCATCAAAACCGGAAGATCATCGAGTGAAAACCGGTGCATACAAAAAGAATATGCGCCCTTCGGGTCTGCCTCTGCCAATTGGTATTTCTGATTATCGACTGGCATCTTCAGAATATTATTATGTTGATAAGACTTTGATGATCCGGGACTTTATTGATGAGCGGCCCATGGTGTCTCTTTTTACCCGGCCCCGGCGTTTTGGAAAAACTCTAAATATGGACATGCTGCGCACATTTTTTGAAAAGACCGACGAAGATACATCCGTTTATTTTCAAGATAAGAAGATCTGGCGATGCGGGCAGAAATATCGTGATTATCAGGGAAAGTATCCTGTCATCTTCCTGACATTCAAAGATGTGAAAAAAGACACGTGGGAAGAGACCTTTCGAAACATCGTTCAGATCATCACGATCGAATATAAAAGACATTCGGAGCTGGCGGATAGCCGTAGGATCAAAGATGGAGATTACTACCATGAGATCATAGAGGGGACGGCTGATCCGGCTTTGCTTGACTCTGCGCTTTATCTGCTGTCCAAGATGCTCCATGAGCATTACGGGGTGGCACCGATCATCATTGTGGATGAATACGATACTCCGATCCAACAGGGTTATACAGAGGGCTTTTATGATGAAGTGATCCGTTTTATGAGAAATCTGTTTTCCGGCTGCCTGAAAGATAACAGACACCTTTCCTATGGTTTTCTTACGGGAATTCTGCGTGTGGCAAAGGAAAGCATTTTCAGTGGAATGAACAATCTGATCATCAATTCGATCATGGATCACAAATACAGCGAATATTTTGGATTTACGGCTGATGAGATCATGGAAATGGCAGCGTATTATCACGCGCAGGAAAAGTATGAGGAGATCTGTGATTGGTATGACGGCTACCGCTTTGGCACAACGGAGATTTTCAATCCCTGGTCAGTCATTAATTATTTCAGAAATGACTGTCATCCGGGAGCTTACTGGCAGTCCACAGGCAGCAATGATATCATCGGTGAAGTTTTGACAGAAGCAGATGCGGATATTTACGAGAAGTTGCAGGCTCTTTTGCAGGGTGAAACGGTGACTGCATATATCGATACGGGCGTCATTTATCCGCAGGTAAAAAACAATCCATCTTCCGTATTCAGCTTTTTGATGGTAGCAGGTTATTTGAAAGCAGTCAGCAGCGAGCTTTCCTTTAACGGTGATTATATGTGCAGAGTTGCGCTTCCGAACCGGGAAATTTCGTATGTTTACCGAAAAGAGATCCTGCGTAAGCTGTCAAATATTGTTCCCCAGGCTTCGGTCATTTCGATACAGGAAGCGATCTACTCCGGTCGTGTGGACGATCTGAAGCAGCAGTTACAGCAGCTTCTGCTGCAGTCGGTCAGCTGTTTTGACACTGGTGGGGAAAACTTTTACCATGGTTTTATGTTGGGACTGTGTGCTGCAATGGAACAATACAAAAATAGCTCCAACCGGGAATCGGGCTATGGCAGATATGACATTCAGCTGACACCGAAGTCTAAAAATCTGCCGGGGATCATCATTGAACTGAAGGCAGCGAAGGATTGTTCTGAGGATGAATTGAGAGAATTATCGAAAAAAGCTTTGCAGCAGATCAACGACAAGAAATACGATACCGGGCTGCGGGAGGCGGGCATCACTGATATTATCAAGTATGGTGTGGCGTTCTGCGGGAAAAAGGTGGAGATTGCGGTTGGGTAATGTAACTATTTAAATAATATATTATAGAAATCAACACTCAAAAACACGTAAATGCAATCAACACTTCCTATCTGTCGATTGAATATTTTTCCATTATAAAGTACAATAGGAGTAATATCGATTGGAGTGAAGGCGGATGAAAACAGAGTATTCGGTTTCAAAATACATTAGAATTACATTCTATGTACTGTCTCTTATACACATCTCCGAGACCACGAGACGCTACCCTATCTCGTATGCC